>CAZWME010000293.1:0-6396 GCA_964634515.1 uncultured Pirellulales bacterium
CAGAGATCCAATATACAAGATCGGCAGCTACGGTATTAACTGGTGGGTCAATGACAGTGACCTGGTTAATGGGGCACATGATGTTCAGAACAAATGGCGCCGAAGCAGTCAAAAGAATGCGAGTATGATTCCTGTATTAATGGACAACGGTTTCATGCTGGTCCGGTCCGAGCCATTTGACCCACCCCCGGACCAGGACGGAGAATTCCTCTGGGCATTCGGGGGCGGTATGAGACGTGTATGCACGAACCGGCATAACGGTGAGGTAAACATAGTCTTTATGGACTGGTCAACTCGCAAGGTAGGGCTGAAGGAGCTTTGGACATTAAATTGGCACCGCAGCTTTGATACTCGTAATCTGTGGACCAAAACGGGGGGTGTTGTTCCGGAGGACTGGCCTGCGTGGATGAGAAGGTTTAAGGATTACTGAAAGACATTTAAATTCAGGCTTCTACTCAGGTCTTTATCTTTTTTCTTAATATTAAAATTCCTATGGTACCAAGCCATAGAAATCCAATTGTGGAAGGTTCGGGAACAGGGTTCATCTCTACTGCTTCGATTCGGGTTTCTAATTGTCTCTGATAAAAGGGTCTTCCAGACGAAGAGTGCAATCCACCCAACAAGTAATATCGCCGTCTATAAAAATAATTCCCGGAATTAAAATTATAGTTACTCCATGCGGCAGAGTTTCTAATTGGAAACTGCCCATCATAAGAAATAAACCGGCCTGTATTTACTTTATTTTTAAAACCGACTGTTCGGCCCAGTTCTTTTCCGTACAGCTTAGGATAAAAAAGATACCCGGGAAAATAATCCAATTTTCCAATCAAATTATACTGTTCTCTATCGAGGTAGTAATATTGGCCGTAATCTAAAAGATAGTACATCTCTCTATCGATATATGCAGCAGCGCGAGCATAGTCTGAATGGTAATATGTTGCGTGAACTTTATCAGCGAAACCAAGGGATACTATTACGACTAATCCGCCAATCACCAGCCCACTTGAGAAATGCTTTGCTATTGTCTGAACCGCCTGGAAGATTTTAGCAGTGTAAGATTCCTCGTCCATGATTACGCCCTCCGAATATGTTCTTTGCTTTTAGAACATTTAGTACTTTAATCGGCTCCGGAACCCTCAGAAACAGTTCCCAAGTCCAATCTATTATACACTATTATCAAACTTTCGGACAGAGGGCAAATTACATCTTTTTGAAAAGTTTTTTTACTTGTTTTCCGCTCTGTGGAAATCAGAAGCGGATATTTTTTTGCAGCTTCTATCTTCACTTATCTTAGGATTAATTCTGAAAAATTCTTTCAATTTTTTGCTCAAAGGCTTAATATAGCGGGAGATATTTTTGTTACGATAGAATCAGGGCCGGTGAGGCAATTAAAGCATTTTTCGGAGTCCAAGGTTATGTATTTTCAAAAGTGGATATTGTTTATGGCAGTTGCGGTATCTGTGTTTTCGAGCAATTTGAATGCATCGCAAAGCAACGGACAGCAGGGGCTTGAAAAGTCGGTGGTTTTAATCCGAAGCGTCCATCAGGACTTCGACTACGTTACACCCTGGAAGCAGAAGGCAATGAATCAAAGTATCGGCTCAGGGTTTATAATAGCAGGAAACAGAATCCTTACCAACGCCCATAACGTAAGTAACTTTAAGTACATCGAATTAAAAAAGCAGAATGTCGCTGATCGCTATCCGGCCAAGGTTGCCTTTGTCGGTCACGATTGCGACCTTGCAACATTAACTCCCGATGATGAGAGTTTTTTTGATGATACAGTAGCTTTGGAACTGGCGGGAATTCCGAAGGTAAACAGCACGGTATCAACATACGGCTTTCCGGTTGGAGGTAACCGCATTTCCGTTACGGAGGGAGTGGTCTCGCGCATCGAGACTGATACGTATGTTCACAGTGGAGCCGATGGTCACCTTGTTATACAAACGGACGCCTCTATTAACCCCGGCAACAGCGGCGGCCCGGTGACTCAAAACGGTAAAGTTGTTGGAGTGGCTTTCCAGGGTCTGCGAATGGCTGAGAATATTGGTTATATGATTCCCACGACTGTTATCAGGCACTTTCTCGTTGATATAGAAGACGGCCAATACGATGGTTTCGGATCGTTGGGTGTACTGATGTATCCGGGACTCCACAGTGCCAGCTATAAGGATTACCTTCAGGTCCCACCCCAGGAGGATGGTATCATAGTAGTCAGTACGATGATGCACAGTTCGGTCGAGGAGTTACTTCAGCCGGATGATGTGATAACACGAATCGATAATTATAATATCGACAATGACGGATTAGTCCAAATATATGGCCTGAGACTGCATATGTCTGAGGTCATCGAGACCAAACACATCGGCGAAACGGCAGAGCTTACTTTCTATCGCGGTGGTAAACTAATGAAAAAGGTTGCAACGGTGGCGCTGAACAGGCCGATTCTCGAACAGGCGCGCCAATATGATCGAGCGCCACGGTATGTGTGTTTTGCCGGGCTTGCGTTTGTTCCGTTAACACGAAACTATCTTGAATCATGGGGCCGTGATTGGCGGGCGAAAATGCCCCATTATTTGCGATACCTTTTTATCAACTCGATACACCTCAATATCGACCGTGAGCGCAAGGAGTACATAGTCCTTGCGGAAATAATGCCTGATGAGGTCAACTCTTATGCCGCTGGTTTCAGGAGCCGGGCGGTAGAGAGCATCAATGGAATCAGCGTTTGGAGCCTTGATGATGTTTACAAAGCGTTTAAGCAGAACGTCGATGATTTCTACTCGATAAAATTTCTGGGCGACAATCGTACATTACCGATCGATGCCAAAAAGGCCCGGCTAAGGCACCAGCTCATACTTGACAAATACCATGTACCCGTCGAAATGCGCTTATAGGAGAAGTTATGAAACAACACATAGTTTTCATATCTGTCATGTTCAGTGGTGTTATCGCACTGTGTTCGCAGTCAACAATTGCCGAAGGTCGCCAGAGCGATATTACCGAAACAATGAAACAATCCATTGTTTACCTGGAAACGTCCTTTTACGGTTATGAGCATGATCAGCCGTGGAGGCATAAAAAAATTACGGAAAACTGGGCATGCGGCTGTGCTGTGGGAGAATATGAGGTACTGACAACGGCCTGGGGCGTTGCGAATTTAGCCTATATTAAAGCCCTTAGATTTGGCCAGAACGAATTTGTTAGCGCCAGAATCAAAGTTGTCGATTATGAAAGCAATCTCTGTCTAATCGAACTTGATCCCAATGCATTGAGCGAGCCTTTGAAGCCGCTTGTATTTAGCGAGGACTACCGGAAGGGAGCTGAGGTGGATTTCTACCGGCTTTCATCGGATAATCGTTTATATAACGGGCGCGGCTATCTTGACCGGGCATTAGTTCGACAAACAAACACTTCTTACGAAAGACGCCTCCATTATCTCGCAGCCAATACGTCCCATCGTACCGGAGCAGGGCAAGTTTACTGTGTTGACACAGAACCAATCGGGATAGCCTCCTGGTCCAATGACAGGAAAGAGGCAAGTCTGGTTCCGGCCGAGACAATCAACAGGTTTTTAGCCGCCGTTTCCAGGGGCAGTTACGAGGGCTTTGGTTCGGTTGGCTTTACTACTTCCGGGCTTCTTGATCCATCTATGCGTTCTTTTCTCAAGATGCCGGGGTCTCTTAAGGCCGGCGCCTATGTAACGGACGTCTATAATCTTGGGACCGGCAGCGATGTGCTCAAACAAGCTGACGTTATTCTGGCGATTAATGGAAATGCACTCAATTCTTACGGCCAATTCATTCACTCGAAATACGAATTGCTGGATTTCCATCATCTGATTACAAGTAAAAGTGTCGGCGAAGAGATTTTATTCGAACTATGGCGTGACGGCGAGAAAATTCAGTTACGTTCGGAGGTTAAGAATTTCAAAGCCTCAGAAATGCTCGTACCGTATCACGAATATGATAATCAGCCGGAATATATCATCACGGGCGGATTTATTTTCCAAAAGCTTACCCGTGAGTATTTGGCTGAATGGGGTGATGACTGGGCCGGCAAGGTCTCGCCGCAATTATATCATCATTATCGAGACCTTTCTTTCAAACCTACTCCTGAACGCAGTGACATAGTGATACTAAGTTACGTCCTTCCGGCGAATATCAACCTTGGCTACAGTAAGCTGGGACAAATTGTTGTTAAGAAGTATAATGGTATGACCATACGTTCGGTCGCGGATATACTGGCAGCTCAAAAACTGAATCCCGAATCCCGGTATGATGTAATCGAATTTGAGATGGATAATCCGGCTGTGGTCATCCCACGTGAGCAGTTGCCGGCAGCCGATATGTTCATCCGCAGGAATTACGGTATTCAAAAGCTATTAAATGTCAACCTGTGATGCCTTCAGCTTTGCCGACTCTTTATACCGGATAAATCAACAATGGCAAAAATACAAGTTAATTGTCTGTCAGAGCGCGAGATTCAGGACATACATGATGCAAGTATAGCAATCCTTCGGGATACCGGTGTTATGGTGCATCACGAGGAGATATTGCAGCTTCTTGGCGAGGCCGGTGCAAAGATAGCCCGGGATAACAGGATAGCACGCCTTCCGGAGAAGCTGGTCATGGAGAGCATTTTAAAGGCCGGTAAAAAATTCTTATTATATGGCCGGGACAAAAGCCAGCCCGTGAGATTCGGATATGGTGATCAAATTCTAATGTCAAGTCCGGGGCAATACGGCTGGATAGATATAGAGACAGGGCAGAGACGGCCTGCAACAATCCAGGATGCCAGGGACGCGATACGTCTTGGGGACGCCCTGGACAACATCAATATCGTTGGCGTTATGGCCCAGCCCGAAGAGGTCTCTGAGAAATATCGAGATGTCTTTCTCACCGGTGAACTGGTCAAGGGGACCACAAAGCCAACCCGCTGCTGGGTTCGCAATGGCGCTACGGCCCGCTACATTCTGGAAATATACCGCACAATCGCAGGCGGGGATGCCGCCTTGCGGGCAAATCCCATGGTAGAAGCCTTTCTCGAACCCATCAGCCCACTTCAGTTGCCCCGGGATGGCCTTGATATAGTCAGGGAGTTCGTTCAGGCGGGCCAGCCAGTCAGTATAGGTCCGATGGCGATGGCATCTGCAACAGCGCCGGTGAGCCTGGCCGGTACATTAGCGCAGGAAAATGCCGAGATATTGGCAGGTATTGTAGTAACACAATTGCTTGTGCCCGGTACGGCCATAACCTATGGCGGCATCCCGCATATTATGGATCCTCGAACAAGTATCTGCTCTTTCGGCTCACCAGAGCAGGGGCTAATGGCTTTGGCAATGACCCAGATAGCACAGTTCTATGGCTTTCCAGTGTATATCAATGTCGGCCTTACTGATGCTAAAGTTCCCGATGCTCAGGCCGGTATCGAAAAAGCAAGCTCAATGCTTCTGGGTGTTCTGGCGGGTGCGGATACTTTTGGCCACTGTGGTATATGCGGAACCGACCATGCCGGTAGTCTGCTTTGGCTGGCTTTCGACAACGAGCTTATGAATTACATCAAACGAATCGCGCGCGGTTTTGAGGTAAATGCCGAGACACTGGCTAGTGACATTGTTAAGTCGGTGGGGCCGGCGGGCAATTTCCTGGCAGAGCCACATACAGTTGAGCACTTTCGCCGGGAACTATGGTTGCCAAGCCAAATATGGACAAGGCAGAGCTTTGACGGTTGGCAGAGCCAGGCAGGCAGTTCCTTTGCAGAGCGGCTCGTAGAACATGTCAAGAACATTCTGACGACATACACTCGGCAACCACTTGATGACGCTTTATCCCGGGAGATCGATTGTATTGTCAAACATGGCGAGCGCGAACTCGGATAGCCTTAATCATTGCACAATGGAGTTATTTGTACATACATCAAGGCAGATAGACAAATTCCGAAGTGAAATCAACCGCCGGACGTGGAGGCAGGCCTACAAGGAAAATAAGGAAATTGAACACTCTCGAACGGAAAGAAAGGATATTAGCATCGCAATCCTGGAAACAAGTTGCAAAATTAGAAGCCGGAATATCGAAGCGATAGAGGGGAGGAAAATAAGGAGGTAGAACCCCCAGAGGCGGCCCCCTTGTGTTTGTCATAATAAGCCTCGACATGCAAGCCGATTTTATGAGTATTGTCAGCAATTTCTTCTTACAATCACCAAACTAACATCAGATATCCCACAAGACGAGTTCGTAGTATAATTGGGCTGTGAGACACTGTAAACACAACCACATCAAGAATAAATAGCCACTGAAAATCCGGAGATTTCAATTTATCCTGACAAAGATGTCGGACGACCAGTAATCATATCGCGAATCAAAGAAGAAATTGAAATCTGTAACCTGCAATAAA
>CAZWME010000294.1:0-6395 GCA_964634515.1 uncultured Pirellulales bacterium
GTATTAGCTTACTTGCTTTCGGAGTTTACCCTGAGTTTATCCCCGAGAACTGCTCGACTGACTCATAACAGGGGAATGTGTGCTCACTTGCTTTCCTGTCGGTGGCCAATTCCTCCATCAGCTTAATCTGAGCTGCCGGCATATTCGTACTATACCGTCATAAAAGGGCAGTTCACTAACAAAACCTTCGAGGGGATTTCTCGCAGTTCAACTTTCAAACGCTCTTGATACAGCTTAGTTTAATGGCTGGCTTTATGTTTTCTATACACGAATAAACTTACAAAAACAACTGCCATAGCAAACATACCTGCCCACAAGAATCGAGAGGAAAGCTTTTGAAGTTCAGTTGGGGGTACGATATCTCCAACAGGAAGACTGGCCCGCTCGTCCTCAACAGCGTTCACATCCTCTTGTTCGCCTATGTCTTTAGAGAGTGCTGGTGTAGTTGGTTCTTCAACTTCCGCATTAGTGATCTCATCCAGCGCCATTTCATAAATCTTTTCGTTATTGGTATAAGTCATTTGCCCATCTTTAGCAGAAAAAGAAAATCCTGAACGAGTATCCACGATTCTTGTACCTTCCGGCCATTTAATACGATATCGCTCAGGTGTATTGTTCGGATCATTCAGCTTATATTCGATTATTTCAATGGTATCTGTTCGCAAAGTTTTGTTATCTCTCCCCTTCCATTTTGAACGTGCTTTGAAAGGCAGGAAAATACCGTCTACATTCTTAAAATCTTCCATTATGTACTCGATATTAACGTGGTTATCAGGAGGTACAAGTTTCCTGTAATGGGTTAAGGCATATCCCAAGTTCAAATCATAGATCCACTCATGAGTTATTCCTTTCGCGTCAACATTACTTAATATGACCTGGTCACTATTGGATTGGATTATTGACATATCATTTATATTCAAGACTGTTAATAATTCGTGTTGACCACGTTTCCTCAGACCCAACGCAATATCAATATCACCTTCCGGCAGGTTCCTTTGATTGCGGATTTCGCCGCGTGGTCTACCACTTTCGAAGACTCGAAGATGTTCCGACCTGTCAGGAGTAAACACATTAAGCCTTCGTCTTACTAAATTTATATTGGAAAAATCAATGTGTCTTCTTTTTCTGTCCCATGATTCTATATGTTGGTCGTAAAGGTACCTGTTCTCTAAAATAGAAAACTCATTAATCGCGACAATAGTACCCGTGTCGATCACCGCAATCCTATCGCCACGTTCTGTCACCACCTGCTCATCAGTTAGATCTGGGGTTAATTCCTTTGTCACTTTGTAGTTCACAATTAGATTGTGAACTTTCGCGAAGCGTCCCAATAAAACATTTCTCAAAACTGTCTCGTCCTGTTGTGCTTGAGCTGTGGACGTCAATACAAAAAGTAAATAAAATATTATATATTTCTTCTTGAACATAATTTTCCTCTCCAAATTATAAATTCTCCATTTATTTAATTATTTAAGTTTAATCGCCAGGCTGAAGATAGGGGAGAAGCGTAATATAGCTTCCCCCCATTTCTACATTTCTTAGCTGTATAACATTTTGTAAAACTTAAAGCAAATAAAAAGCACAAAATTTTCAATCACAAGCATCCCCATCCGCTTCATATGTAATATAAATCGTTCCAGTATAAGTCTCATACCCTGACGGACAATCTGGTTCCGAGTACCACTGTGTCGTTGCGCACTCTTGTCGACCTGTTCGGTTCTCCGTACACTCTTTTGAAGTTTGTTCAGAAGCACAACTATAATAAGAAGAGGTTGAAGTAGTTTCTTTCGACTGACCACCCGATTCATCTTGGCAGGAAATAGCACAATCGTCTGTATAAGATCTGCACTGGCTACATTCCGCTCTTATATAGCTTACTGTAAAAAGCATTACGAACAAGCATAGTACACCAACAAATAAAATGTTTTTTCTACTTTTCATTTTTCTAATTCCTAAGTTTCTAATTTTAATACTCATATTCTTAAGTACATGTTGAATAACAACATACGTTACAACAAAACTAACTTGTAAGCAGTAACACTTCTTTTGTTAGCGGCGGCGGGCGAATTGTAAAAGGCAAAAGGATTTTAATAACATTATTGATCATTTCATATTATCTCCTGAATAAATCTAAGTATTGGACCGAAATACCTAACATATTTTGATTCTTAATCATCGAATCTCTGTAATATCCGTTTGTACTTGTGCACTATAATTTAGAGGAATCAATACAACGGGCACTATATGTTTTTTATTATCACTCATCTCGATTTGAATATCACCACACAGGGATTTATTCGAGTGTACACTTTCGTCGGGCATAAACGTGATAATTAAAGTGCTATTAGATGCCGCATCCTTTTTAATTAGCCATTGAAGTGGAAGGGAACTGGAGATTTCTTTTACGGATATTTGTTTTCCAGTAACCGAGCGTAAAGTTAAATCCACTGAATTGCAATTTTCCTCATCAGATACAGTCATAAATATTCTTTCAGGAATGACGTTTATATCATCGACCACACGAGCCTGAACGGGAATAACCAGAAGGCGAGGTGGGGACCCGGCGACTTCTACGGTTATTAAAGACTTAAAAACTCCAGTCACAGTATCGATGGGAATTGTAAGTCTAACTTCGACGGACTTGATTTGGAGAATACCACTATAGTCAATTCTGGGAAGATTTATCGCTTCAGATTTATGTGTGATTTCTATCACTGACGGAAGCACTTTTAATAGTGCTTCGTCAGCCTTGAAGTAAATCATCCTTTTAAGATTTGCCTCCACAACTGTGTCGCCATAATCCAGGATCCCAGGCCAAACTGTAAACGTACCTGAGCGATCAATTGTGCCTTTTAGATGAAACACATCTTTCCAGTTTTTTTCCTGTCCTTGATGTGCAAGTTCTACAAGAACACCTTTCTTAAAAACATTGCCGCCCAATTTCGAGGCATCCATTTTGACAGGAATTGCCAATGAGCTGTCGGGTTGCAGAACCTGCTCGGTCAAATTTATTGTTGCGCAGCCACAAGATGCAGAAACATGTTTGACAATATATGTGTTTTTGCTGGAATTAAACAAGTCAAAGGTCATATCAACAAGACGGTTCGGAGAGATCATACCGAGATCAGCTATTCGGTCCCTAACGAAAATCCCTGGAATATTCGTTTCTTCATATCCCCTCGGAACTTTAGCTCTTCTTTTGGCCACTCCCAACCAGCTACCGGCGCCTATTGCCACAACGCAGCAAACTATAGAGAGCGTTATGTAATACCACCATTTTTTACTATCCAGAATCACTTTGCTTCCCCACAGCATATTCAAACCTCTTGAGTTCTTTTAGCTAACGCTGGTTTGATATCTCTGTGCCTGAAAATCGGTGTTTAAGTCGCCCAAAAGTGTCTCTTTTATGTAACGCATATGCTCCGAAAGTAAATTAAAAGTATAGTAAACGTTTTCATCCAGCACTCTCAGCTCTTTAACAGTCCGGCGTTCCAAACATCAAGCTTCTATTACATAATGAGAGAAATCCCAAAAACCTAACTCTGTATTCATCTTTCTATGCCGCACAGCCACTTTCATATCCGACCTCAAATGTCTTTTTTGAAGGCTCCAAATATTAAACCTCTATAAGTAATTGCCAAAAATCGCGAAAACGTCGGGAAGAAAATCTAAATTTTTTGAGCATTTTTCGGGCTATTCTATAAGTCAAGATATATCAAGTAGTTACAGATGAAAATATTTTTCGTAAAAACCTCTGAGTTCTATAGCTAAAATCCGTGATTCTTTTTCGTGTTAAAATATGCAATATGGCCGCAAGTTCACCCCCGCTAAGACCGTGCCTTCCGTTTTCTAATTAACCAACCTTCATTATTGGCGAAATGATACATCATTCCACACAGAAGCGCCGCGATGGCGAATACTGCACCCTCTGTCATAGACAGACCAAATAATTTGCGCCGAGAGTTGAGCATTGTTTCCGGCAGCCATCGTTTTAGCCGGTGGACTATGAGAATTATCACCATAGTTATTGCCGCATATATGATAAATCGCTTCCTTGACGGAGAGGAAATAGCGCCAAGGTCAATCGGCTCAGCCGAGACTATCAAACCATTACCGTTCCAGCGAGGCGCCAACTCCTGAAAAGAAACTAACCTGACCGGATTGGGTGGATCGAATAATATTGCTTTACCGTTATCTGTTCCCAAAAACAATTCGTAGTGACTATATTCCCTGTATATGGTTTTGGGTTTAACATGTAAAATGACTGGATGAGGACAACTACGAAGCACCTGACTGGTTAGCTTCCCCATGGGCTGTGCATACAGGCCATTATCTTCCGCCGCTTTTTTCAATTCCATCAAGGAGCTTCCTTTGCGAGAACCGATATATTCAGGCTTGAGTAATTGCCGAAAGTCTATTTCTTTCTCAGCCAATTTAATGGTAGTGTAAAGGCAGTATATACCGCAGTACGGACCGGGTGATTTGCCTTTAGAAGTGAGGGATTCGGTCGGTTTTGGCTCATTTGCTTTCGCTACGTATGTCTTGCTGGCAATCAGTGTTATTATACAGATCAATAACGAGAAACACCGCACTTGCCTCCTTATAAGATGCAAGTTTAACATTCGGGTCCCTCCTTACTTCTAACTCTCGTAAACACCAGCCATCCAATAACTCCAATAATTAACACACCAAGTAGAATCACCAACTCGATAGTCGATGAACCAGATTCAGCCACTACTCCCGGCCGCGTCTTTACAGTATCTATATGTGCTTTCGGCTGCGTACTTGCACTGCCTGTTAGGTTGTTCGGAGCCCCCCCAGTTTTTGTATCAGTTACCGGTTTGGGAGAAGCCATGCCTTCAGCAATCCTATCAATTTCTTCAATAACGTATTCGTCTATTTGCGAAACAAGTTTTCCATCCTGCCATGTATAGTTGATTCCAGGCACTTCGAGGATCCTTACCTTCGTACCGTTCTCAATATCCGGAATAAAAGACCCCAACACATCATGATTGGGATCAAGTGTTATCTGCGTTATCTTTTGATGTGTAACATTGCGTACAGTAACACCATTTTGTTTGGTGGTTATACTATATAAATCTGTTTCCATGGGAATATAAACACCATCTACATTCTCAAAGCTAACGTTCCTCACAGATAATGATCTGCTCTCATTATCTCTTAACCGTCTCCCGCAGTACCATTCGTTTGACTCCATCCTTATATCTGCCTTCACGATGCTATAATCATGTTCCGGGTCAATCCACACAGTGTAAGTGCCGGATTTCGTCTTCGCATCGATAACATAACAGTCTACAGAGCCAACCTGATCAAGTTCATTTCTAACTGATATGGTATCCGCTTGTCGAAGTACTGAATCAATACGTTCATAGCTACTATACCGAATACCTAAGAAGGGGGATGAATAATATCCAGAAATAATATCGTCTTTAAAGTTTTGTTCGTTATGTGAAATATAAGATACTCTTGAACCTGTCTCCACAGATTTGTGTGATTCAATATAGCGATTGCCGTCCCATAGTCTCAGGTAGCTCTGGGCGTTTTCGATAGGTATAGGCGCATCTTCAGTAGGTGGATTAAGCCACCGATACCAACTGCGGTGCGTCCTTTTGTCGTCAATCCGAATCTCTGATACCCACCGCATTATTTCTGGGCTCTGTTCGTTTGACCAGTCACTCGTAATTGTTTCTTCAGTTTTCGCTGTGAGAGATCGAAGTTTGTCCTGATTTGCAGTGTACCTATCGAGCAATTCTGATGGACTAAGTTTATCTGATCCAAGCCCCCACACCGGCATACAACAAGCTCCGATTATTATAAGTGTATACATTATTCTCATAGCTAGCTCCTTTTTCAAAGTGCCAATAAATACGTTACTCCCTCATATTATATCTGAGAAAATAGAGCCGAGTATCGAAACGATACTCGGCTCCTCTGGCTATGTTCAGTAGCAATCTTGCTCTTTCTTAGTTTTATAGCCACAATTGGCACCAGTACAGCCTGTCCTCGTTGTGTCTCTGCAGTTCCTCCAAGTACCGCTGGCTTTCCACTCACATATGTCAACATGGCCGCTGCAATCTTGATCCCATGAACTGCAACTTGTCCACTTCTCTACGCAGTAATCACAAGCGCCTGCTCTATAAAGAGAAGGCATTTTCACGGCGCTTGGGGCCACACTTGTCCAAACAACCATAATACCTAACGCCAATCCCAGAACAAGCGACAATCGGGAGATACTTAAAGCTTTCAAAACCTTCATAATAATCTTTCCTTTCTGGGACAATTATCCCATAAAAAATCAAAAAGAAACAAAACTAAACAGCAAAATACATACTTCTTGAAAAACGACCTTAAATACAAGATGCCTTTACCAATCA
>CAZWME010000295.1:0-1686 GCA_964634515.1 uncultured Pirellulales bacterium
CTCAAATCCGAACACAAAACATTGCTGAGCTGGAAACAGTTGTCCGTCCTTGTAAAACAGGCTCAACAGGGAAAAATCAAGGATTCACGTGAGATTTACAGCCAGAAGCACTTTCGTGTTACCGAGCCGATTATCAATTTCGTAATGCTTATGGTGTGTCTGCCGATTTTGGTTTGTCGTGACCCGAAGGCGATGAAGTCGGCGGTTACGATTAGTTTCGGCTTCGTAGGGGGGTGTTTTATCACAACCTTTATTTGCAAAATGATAGCTCCGGAGGCTGATATCAGCAACTTTTATCAAATCGGATTTTATTCGTGGCTGCCGATTTTCATCTTTTTCCCGATAGCTCTTATTGAATTGGATTCAATGAAAACATAATCTCAGAAGATCTACATCGCAGAGTACTGCAAAAAAAGGCCCTTAAGTAAATTTATACCTTTGTTGGGCTGCTGTGTTTTATCCCATCGCGTATTTCTTTATTTATCCTGACGCTGCACCAGGCCTTGCCGCACATGGAGCAGTAATCGGCGGATGGTAATTCTTCTTCACCAATCTCTTTACATGCCTGGCGGTGCATTCTTTCGGCCGTTTGCGGGTCGAGTGATTCGGCCAGGTGAGTTTTCCAATCCAGGCCTGTACGCGCAATGCTCAGCCTTTTGTCCCTCTCGGCGACACCTTTGAGACCGCGGGCAACATCGCCGGAGTGAGCGGCGATTTTTGACGCAATTACACCTGCTCGAACATCTTCGGCATCGGGCAGACCCAGATGCTCTTTGGGTGTAACATAGCATAAAAACGATGCGCCGTAAAAAGCAGCGGCGGTTCCCCCGATTGCCGATGTAATATGGTCGTAACCGGGTGCAATGTCGGTTACCAGCGGGCCAAGGACATAAAACGGAGCGCCGTGACAAATCTCATGCTGGATTTCCATATTGTATTGTATCTGGTCAAAAGGAACGTGGCCGGGACCTTCGACCATCACCTGACAGCCTTTTTCCTGCGCCCGAGAGGTAAGTTCGCCAAGGGTTTTTAATTCCGCTATTTGCGCATCGTCGGTAGCGTCGGCGATTGCACCCGGTCGCAATCCATCACCCAGAGAAAAACAAATATCGTATTCGGCCATTATCGCACACAAATCATCGAACATTTCATAGAAGGGATTTTGTTTGTTGTGATAAAGCATCCATTTGGCCAGCAGCGCTCCGCCCCGGCTGACAATACCAGCCACCCGATTCTCAACTAAATGCAGATGCTCTTTTAATATCCCGGCATGAATTGTGAAAAAATCTATACCCTGTTTGGCCTGTTTTTCAATTGTCTCCAGAATTATTTTGCCGTCTATCTCCTCGGCATTTCTGTCCTTTATCATTTCATAGATTGGCACCGTGCCGAATGGTACCGGGCACTCTGCCAGCAATTTCTCCCGTATTTGGTCAAGGTCGCCCCCGGTACTCAAATCCATAATCGCATCTGCGCCGGCGTCCAGTGCCGCTTTCATCTTCTCGATTTCGCCTTCCACCGAACTGCGAATACTGCTCGTGCCGATATTTGCATTTACCTTTGTAGTAAGCGACCGGCCAATACCGCGCGGTTGAAGATTAGCTTTCAGATGCAGCTTGTTTGCCGGGATTACTAAACGACCGCCGGCAAGCTCTGCGATAATAAGCTCAATACCAATATTTTCCG
>CAZWME010000295.1:1696-6382 GCA_964634515.1 uncultured Pirellulales bacterium
CCGCCTCGGCAACGAATTTGACTTCATCGCTAATCGCCCCTGTTCTCGCTATCTGTAATTGTGTAGCCATTATTTTAATTTCCTCGTTAAAAACAAAAAAATCGCTCTCCCTGCGGGACACCTCACGGTGCCGCTACGAAGCGATTCACTTTATAATCGTAAACTTAAATACCAATAAATCACTTTCCTACGCAGGCATCTCATCAGTCTTGTGATAATCCTGTTCAGGTTCAAAGGGTTTTTTCTCAGGCCTGCTTTCAGCAAAGCCACCCCTAGTGAACTATATTCATTATATCCTGTAACATTCAGCAGTCAAAATAATAACCGCACCTGGTTATTTATCTTTCCCGCTATCTTTAACGCCTGGATGTATTTCGACGCCGTTGCAGAAAGACGTGAACACCCTTTTTATTCGAGGTAACGATATCCGGCCTTTTATCACCATTGATGTCGATAACCTCGAACTGGGTTCCAACACCGGAGTCGTCATCGATTATGTGCATGTTAAACTCGACCTTGCCCTTTTGTGGATGGTTTACCTCGAACCAATACAGCATAGCCGGGTCTTTTCCTCCGGGATCTCTACCCTGATGCGCTAAGTGTCGCTTGCCGGTTACCAGGTCCTTAATACCGTCTCCATTCATGTCAATAAGACGTATCGCATGCGTCTGTGAATACTCTTTGGAGATAAGGTGCTGCTCGAACTGCGGGCCATCCGCCCCGCCGCGCTGCTCGAACCACCAGATACCGTAATTATGTGCCGAGCTTGTAATTACATCGCCGTCGCCGTCACCATCCACATCATAAACGAGTATATCCGCACAATCCGGGCCGAGATTAGCAGGATGAAATGTCCAGTTGGTTTTGGTGCGATCGCGGGGCGCTTCCCACCATCCCTCTTTGATTAGAACATCGTTTCTACCGTCACCATTGACATCACCTACGCCCAGGCCGTGGCTGTATTTCTCTGTACCCGGCGCATCCGGACCCGCGGCGATAATGTGCATATCCCACAAGCCTTCAAGGTCATTCGGCACACCGAACCAGGCCATTTGGCCCTTTGGGCGAACGGCAAACACCAAAACCGGCCTGCCGTCACCAAGCAGGTCAAGAAACAACGGCGTTTCGTTGCAGGCACTGTCAACAACCATCCGCTTCTTCCAGTGACCGGGCTTGTTCTTCGGATTCTCATACCACCAGCACGGCTCACTGGGCATCCCAATGATAACCGTATCGATCCAGCCGTCACCGTTTACATCCTGGGCAAAGTTGGCAAAGGTCTGGCTGTAGCCTTTTGTACCATCGTACTGACCAACCGGACGGACCTCGTGCATTTTCCATTTTGGCGCTTCGTACCATACATCACCCGCAAGGACGTCTATTTTGCCGTCATGGTTGACATCCCCTACCGCAACTCCCTCGGCACGGAAAGTTGTATCCAAAACGATTTTTCTAAAACGCACCTGGCCACCTGCCACCGGGATACCGCAGAAAAACGCTGATAAGACCAATAGAAATACCCATTTCGTTTTCATAATTACCTCCTGAATGGACACTCATTACGAATTGTCTTTATTATAACTTATTGTTTTTTCAGGTAAAGAGATATTTAGAGTGCCTAAGAAAATGAATCGTAGAACCGAAAAAGAGCGTTTTCGTCTCTGGCAAGGAAGGCAAAGCAGGCAATGTACAGCATTGTCGATGCAGCCTGACGCCGTCCAGATACGAAAGAAGCCGTTTGAATGCAGAGTCATTTTATTAGGTGCTCTTATCTCCTGCGGCTAACTAATAAAGGTGAATGCGGACACTTGTTGGTTAATATTCTACTACCGCCCTCGGTCACAAGAACATCATCTTCTATTCGCACGCCAAGCTTGCCGGGTATGTATATACCCGGTTCAATGGTAATAACCTGGCCGGCTCTGAGCGAGCCCTTAGCTCCGACTTTGAGGAAAGGCGATTCGTGAATCTCCAGACCAAAGCCGTGCCCTGTACCGTGACCATAGACAGGCAAACCGCTATCTTTAATTACTTTTCGTGCGGCGGCATCCACATCATTCATTTTGACCCCGCCCTTTATTATTTTTATCGCTGCCGCCTGGGCCTGCTCGACAACATCGTAAACCTTTTTATAAAAGACAGTCGATCTTCCAACTACAAAGCATCTCGTAATATCGCTGCAGTACCCCTTGTATTTAGCACCGAAGTCAATCAGGACGGTATCTTTTTGTTTGAGCTTCTTTCCGCCCGGCTGATGGTGCGGCCGGGAGGCATTTGGGCCAAAGGCAACTATCGTCTCGAAACTGTTTGTCGCACAGAGTTTGCGTATTTGAAAATCAAGCATCCCCGCCAGTTCGCTTTCGGCTACGCCCGGCTTTATATAGCGGAGGGTCTTTTTGAGGGCTTGAATTGATATTGAAGCAGCAGCTTCTATGGTCTTGATTTCCATACCGTCTTTACTGCTTCGGATAGTTTCAATAACATTTGCAATCGACTTAACACGAACTTTCACATGTTTTTTCAATGCCCCGAAACCCGCAAGAGAGATGGACTTTTCCACAGTTACCGCTTGTACCGATTTTAATCTTTTTACCAGTTTGCCCACCGCTTCAGCCATCAGGCCGGTACGCTCAACTATGGTACAATCCGGACATTCTTCCTGGGCTTGTTCGGTGTACCTGCTGTCAGTTAGTAAATAGACTTTGCCCTTCGTAATTGCCGCCCAGCTATCGTCACCCAAAAATCCGGTCGTGTAAGTTACATTGGCCGGCTTTGTTACTATAAGACAATCTATATTTCTGTTATTCAGCTCGCGGCGAATCGCCCTGATGCGTTTTTTTATTATTTCCTTATTCATTGTCGCTGTTCTGTCCTATTGAATTTTTTATTGTTCTTAATTTACCAAGTTACATTAATTTCCGGAATCAACTTTTTTTTGCCAGGCCGGATAGTCCTTAGCCAGGAGGCTTGTCGCATAATATCCAAGCCAACTGTATCCGGTGCGACGTTCATGTGAAATCTCAGCAAGCGTCGCTTTCGGTATGCCGTCCCTGCTGCAAAAAATAGGCTTGTTGGTCCCTATTTCATAGAACCGGGCCCATATAACAGGAGCCGACGCGTCATTAACAACTATCGTGTCCCTGCCTCTCGGTTTTGACTTGTCTTCTTTTCGAACTTGCCTTATCCCCTCAAGCCCGGCCTCACGAAACCAGCCTATTGCATCTCTTACAGCTTCAATAATCTCCGGCCCGGGCTCATCGATACTCATCAGAAACCTGACAATACCTACAGACTCGGACCCGCTAATCGAGGGTAATTCGTAACTGCGAGCTTTTCTCGGGACCAATGTCTTTTCGTCATGCTGGGCACACCACGCCGTCTTTTTGCCATCGACGACTATTTGACACCTCAAAATACATTCGATCCCTTTCTGAACAGCATCGTGGGCCTTCTGCCTGCGGTTTTCATCAACGAAAGCATATTCGGGCTTTTTCCCGGCAATGTCACGAAGCACACTCATTACTCCAATCATGGCCCCATCATTAAATGTGATATATCTGGAGTACCCTCTCGATGGGTAAGACTGAGGCCAGCCCCCGTTGTCGTACTGAGCTTCAAGCAGATAATCGATAGCGCTCAGTGTGGCCCGCCGGACTCGCTTAATCCCGGTGGCAGAACAAACCTTAGCTAAATATCTTATCTGCCTATGAGTGGCTCCGTTGTCAAAAGTAGAGTCTTTCCTTCCTTTAGCCTTGCGCAGCATAGCTTTGTCCTGCTCGCTGAGAACTCGGGCCATTTCAACATTCTTCGACCAGCCGCCGGTGTCACGCCGATACAAAAGAACATTATCGGCAATACGGACGGCTTCATCAGTTGCGTAAAACTCAGGCACCTGGCCCAGACAGCGCCTCCATGAAATGTTCCCGGCAGCATTATCCTGGCCTTGAGCATCAGATATAATCATCACCCCGGCCAGACAAAGCAAACCTGCTGCAATACATCTTTCCACTTTTCTCATATCTTCTATCATCCCAGTAAATTCTTAACCTGCTTTATCTTTCCTGACGATACCGGCCCTCCGATGAACTATAAAAACAATTGATTATCTATAATCTGATAAAAAATAAAGTCTTTTTTACCCGAATGTTTGGCTTCATACCACTTTATACTTATATTTTTAATAGAAAACAAGACTTCGCCGAGGACAAACCGGTTGGCTTCGAATAATTTTACCGGGCTGTGGTGTTTTCCGCAGGGTAGGAAAACTTTTAGTAACAACCAATTTTTCAAAAAGAAGGACTGCGACCGTGGTCCTTTTTTTATGTCTTGTCTTCGTTTGTTTTTGCCATTACAATGTGCCAAATCTCGATTGTTGAAATCATTCGAAATTGGTGGTTGAACTATGATATTACCCATCCGGACAAGTATTAGGCCGCGACGAACACCGTATATGAATTACGGCCTCATAGTCGTCAATGTGCTCATTTTTTTTCTGACATTTTATCCTCATACTAATTCACTAACAGGCCCACAGATACTTCGCACATGGGCTCAGCAATTTGAACTCAATGCTGATCGCCCTTATCTGTGGCAGTTTGTTAGTTACGCCTTTTTGCACGGCGGTTTTATGCACATTATCGGCAACATGTTTTTTTTGTACTTGTTCGGCAATAATGTCAACGACAA
>CAZWME010000296.1:0-6377 GCA_964634515.1 uncultured Pirellulales bacterium
AACTCGAGCCGCGCCTCACCGCCGGCCACCGGCGCCAGACGGGCGATGGCCTCGCTGACCTTGTGGCCGGGGCTGTTTACAAGGCTCATGAGAAGTTAATATTTCAGGATTGGGTTAAATTGAATGCGATGCAAAATGAGCTGACTCTTGCAGTACGAAAACCCACCGACAAACAGATATCTTACGCACAAATGATACTTGAGAAACCTGAAGATGTTAAGCCATATCACAGACACGAAAAAGTGTACGCCAGGCGCACTTTCCAGATGCAGGATACTCCTGCAGAGATTTCTGTCGTATTACAAACATTTCGTATTGGTAATCTTGGTATTTGCGCCATTCCGTTTGAAGTATTTGTTGAAATCGGCCTGGAGATGAAAGCAAAGAGTCCCTTTGAGCAAACGTTCACTATATCTCATGCCAATGGCAGCTATGGTTATCTGCCTACAGTCGCTCAGCACGAACTCGGCGGCTATGAGACATGGCTGGGAACCAACATGGTCGAAATCCAGGCAGCGCCAAAGATTGTTCGCATGCTAATCAGTATGTTTAATCGCATGAAGTAATCTGGCAAAAAAACTGCAATACATCCTGACTGTTTGTGAGCTTACATTAGTGGTATATCCAACGCCTGTGCTATGCCTTTAATATACCCAATCGCAAGGACTTTTCCCTGCATCGCATAACCGGGACTTTGATTGCTTTCAGCAGCCAAAGTGGGTGCGTGGTCCGGACGGATCGGGCCGTCAAAACCGACTTCGTGATAGAGTTTGAGCATTTGGGCCATATCAGTCGGCCCGTTATCGTGAAATGTCTCATGAAAACGCTCGCCCGTGCCTCTCACATCGCGCAGGTGGACGAAAAATATTTTACCTTGTCCGCCAAAATCCCTGACCAAAGCCCGGATGTCTTCTCCCATGAGCTTGAAGTTGGCCTGGCAGAAAGTAATGCCGTTGACCGGGCTTGGCACGATTTGAAGGACCCGCCGGAAGGCGCTTCCGCTGATCAGGATGCGCCCGATACCGCGAAGCGGCGAAATTGGAGGGTCATCCGGATGCAATGCCATTTTCACGCCAGCCTTCTCCGCAACTGGGATAATCCTTTTTAGAAAGTAGGTAATGTTGTCCCAGATTTTTTCCTCACTTATCTTGCCCCACCTGGTCAGCCCCTGCTTTTTTGCTATTTGATTATCGAACTCACTTGAAAGGGCGCCGCCTCGTTCGGCAATATCAGTCTTGGTGCGATACCATCCGATGCCCGCCATAAAATTGTAGCAGCACATCGGTATCCCCACTTTCCCAAGGGCCTCAATTGCGGCACAGTAGTTTTCAATTTCCTCATCACGGCCGGGCAGCCCTAACTTGATTTTTTCTGCTGCAACCGGATGGCTTTCAACACCGGAGATTGTTAGTCCCGACTCCTCGTAAGCAGCTTTGATTTTCGCAAGCGTATCAAAGTACTGGTCCCGCGTGACCCTTCTTAACGCTCGATTAACAGATACAATTGCATGATTAACACCGATCTGACGAGCCAGTATGCATCTTTCTTTGTTTCGAATATCAAGCATTAAAGCAAGCTTCATTCCCCGGCTTCTTTTTCCGGATATGGTGGGTGAGCTGATGCCTTGTGCTTTCTGAGAAATAGATGACAAGACGGCTGGCCCACCCAGAATGCCTGCTATAACAGCTTTGCCAAAAGTACGTCGGTCGGATTTTGTTGTTTTTTGTTCAGGCTCTCTCGTTCTCCTGTTTATTGTCATGACTATTCTCCTTTTCTTAACTCCACAACCGGTCGTTAGAGCCTCTTCTGTTCCATTCATCGGTGGGCCCGAAAAGTTCCTGATCTCGCCCGAGATGTTCCTTCACCACGTCCATATTCAGTTCAATACCCAGGCCGGGCCCTTCCGGAACACGGGCGAAACCATCCACGTGCAGCGGCTTCTCAATGCCTGTCACCATGTCCTCCCACCAGTCAACATCTACCGAGTGGTGCTCCAGGGCAACGAAGTTCTCCGTGGCCGCTGCGCAGTGAACGTTGGCCATGAAGGATACCGGTGTACCTGCAAAGTGCATGGCCATTGCAATACCGTGTTGTTCTGCGTAATCGCCGATTTTCTTTGTCTCCATGATACCGCCGGCAGTAGCTAAGTCGGGATGAACCATATCCACGGCACACTCATCGATAAGCGGCTTAAAGCTGTCCAGCAGGTAAATGTCCTCACCGGTCAAGAGCGGCACATCAATAGCATTCTTGATTTCTTTCAGCATATCCGTATATTCCCACGGGACCATATCCTCCAGCCAGGCCAATTGGTAGGGCTGTAATGCCTTGCCCAGTTTGATACAGCTATTGACACTAATATGGCCGAAGTGGTCGGATGCAATCGGGATTTTCCAGCCAACCAGCTCACGAGCCTCGGCAAAACGCTCAGCCATCAGAGCAGCGCCTTTATCAGACAATTGAATTCTTGTAAAGGGATGTTTGCCATACCAATTTGTGTCTTCCGTTGGGTAGCTCAGCGCTCCGGGGATTCTGCGGATGCTCCAGATGCCACAATCCATTTTCAAAAAGGTAAATCCCTTGTCGAGCCTTTTCTTTAATCCGCTTACTCTGCCGTCGGGCGTGTCGGCATAAAGTCGGATACGGTCACGGTATCGGCCTCCGAGCATCTGATATACAGGGACACCATACGCCTTACCTGCAAGGTCCCACAAAGCCATTTCTACTCCAGAGACTCCGCCTCCCTGGCGGCCGTGATGGCCAAACTGTTTGATTCGTTTGAATATGCGTTCCACGTTGCACGGATTCTGACCCAGAATTCTGCTCTTGAGCATCAGTGCATAACGTTCACTTGCACCGTCCCGTACTTCTCCATAACCGCAGATGTCCTGATTGGTGTCAATACGAATCAGGGGGCAGGTAAAAGGCGCTCTCGTCACCACCGCTATACGCATATCTGTAATTTTCAGTTGGGAGGGGCTGGAACTCCGCTTTACATTTTGTGTGGCATAGGCTACCTGCTCTTCGATAGGGGCCCCGAATATACTTGCGAGGCTCAAGCCTGCAAAACCTGCACCAGTACCTTTAAGCAAAGAACGCCTTGAAACTTCTCTCTGCCTGTCGGCTTTCTCTTTTGACATAATTCATCTCCAATCCGTACGCTATTTATGGCCTGCTGAAATATACACATATGACAATCTTACACTTACCAGTTCCGTTTTTTCGGATTCAGTATCCCTTCAATTACATCCTTCGGCACAGGCAGTTCGTTAATGTTCTCTTTCAGCCAATTGCGAAAATCTTTTTGAATTTCCGGTGACCACCTGCCGTCGATTTGTCCGGGGGTGTACTTGCCTTCCCGCAGCCGCTTATGTCCGAACATATCCCGCAGCGTTATAGCTTCTGATTCGACTACAACCTTCTCTGCCAAATGCGCGGGGATAAATACGATGCCTTCGCGTTTGGCTAACACAACATCACCGGGACAAGCTAATGCTTTGCCAATGCGAATCGGGACATTAATTGCGGTCAACATTACTTCGCGAAGATAGCTTGGGTCGGCGCCCTTGTGCCATGCGTTAAATCCTTCGACCGCTTCAATACCTTCCAAATCGCGGACACCTCCATCGAAGATGACTCCGTTTCCGGAGTTGGCATAGATGGCGTTAGCAAGGTTGTCGCCTATCAGTGTCCCATCGAAAACCTTACCGAAGCAGTCTGCAACATACACATCCCCCTTATTCAGCATGTCAATCGGCCAGGAATTTGAGCTGCCAATCCGGCCTTCGGCATGCCCCTGACGCATGATGGCCCGGTTATAATCCGGGTGAGTGGGTTTGTACTGGGCGGTAAGCACTCGGCCGACAATCGCTTTATCGGGATATATAATATGCCAGCCGGCTGCATTCTCATAACAGTTGCGGTAGCCGGCGCCCCTGACTATACTCCAGGCCATTGTAATCGAGACATTTTTCATTCTCTCCAGAATGCTGTCCGAAACGTATGGACGACCATCATCCATCCGCCGACCTCTCCAGAGCGGCGTACAACTCAGCGCACGCTGCCGGCTCGATATTACGGGCGGTTCAACGCCCTGGTCCTCTGCCTTTATGCGGATGTTACGCCAGCGTACTTCATAGGTGGGGGCATTATTGCTTACTTGGTGCACTTGCAGGCCAATTACGCCCCGGCTTGTCATTCCGTCTCTCAAATCGACGCAGGGGATGTCATTAATCCACGTCCTGATTCTGTCTCCCTTGCATTCGATGCGGAACTTGTTCCATTTATTGTCTTTGAGCGCCTTGCTGGCGGCCGGGTCGGAATTTGTACTCGCGAGCATAAAAGCACGCCGGGCCTCATCATAAATGCTACCTGAGGCTCCTCCTCTTTCTGTTGCAATTTCCACCTGATAACCATAGACACGATCCGCCGGTATTTTCCGGCTGCTGGGTTTTCCATCACGTCCTGTAAATACGAATACCTTCTCTTCTTTGGCAATCTTGCTGCGTATCTGCACACCAGAATTAAGCCTGGGGTCCAGCAGGACTTCAAACTCCAATATGAAATCACCATATTCCCGGTCCGTGCAGAGAAATGAGTTGGGACTGCCTTTGACAGTGGAGCCGACAATTGCATCGTTCTCGATATGATATTTGGCAAAACCGCTGTGGACGGACCACCCGTTCAAGCTCTTGCCGTCGAATAGAGATTGCCATTCGTCTTTCTCCCGCGCATTTGCGACCGAAAAACCGGCAAAGACAACTAACAAGAAAATCATGCTGCAAAATTTTTTGTGGTTCATAATATGCTCCTTTCGTTATGAATGTAATAACGTGTGAATATCCGACCTAAAACGGACAATACAAAACCTGCCGAAGAATGCAATCAAATAGAAAGTACCGTACAAATCACCCTTCATAGAAACATCGAAAGTATCGTATTGAATGGGCCCAGTAGGATTCGAACCTACGACCAATGGATTATGAGTCCATTGGGCCAATTCATTAAGCCCCTATTATAACAATAGTTAATGAAAGGTCAATAAAAAGTTGGGTGTGGTTTTGGGTGTGTTAAATGCAAAAGACATTTTTGAAAGGGTATAAAAATGGCTGATACTACTCGAAGAATTGTGCTGGACCTGCTGGCCCGCAACCGGGCCAAGGGCGAGCTGATGGGTTTTCGCCGTGACCTGGATAAGACGAACCGTACATTGGGCCGTATGGCCTCGACCGCCCTTGCGATGGCCGGGGTAGGCGGGGGCATCTACGCCCTGCAGAGGGGGCTGAAAAGCGCCGTTATGGCCGCCGCTGAGCAGGAGAAGGCCGAGCGGGCGCTGCAGGCGGCGACGGGGGCTAATATCAACCAGTTCAAGAGCTACGCCGCCCAACTGCAGAAACAAACTATATACGGCGATGAGGCAGTGCTCAGCCAGATGGCATACGGTAAAAATCTCGGCATCAATACAAATAGATTAAAAGAAGCAACCAAAGCGGCAATCGGCCTGGCTGCAAAATATAGACTCGATTTAGCCAGTGCGATGATGCTGATTGGCCGGGCCTCATCGGGCCAGACACAAATGTTGACTCGCTATGGTATTGTGCTTGATGAATCTTTATCAGATCAGGCGAAATTCAATCGTTTACTCGCAATCGGTTCAGGAGCATTCTATCTGGCCGAAGCGGCGGCCAGGGATTCTGCCGGTCAATATATGAAATTTAAAAATGCCCTTAGCGATATTGCCGAGACGATAGGAAAGCCGCTGATGGAGGGCCTTGCCGAGATGGCCCGCGAGGTAGTGAATAATAAAGGGAAATGGCAGGATTTCTTCAAGGTGCAAACCGATGGCTGGGCGGAGGTGCTGTCGGGGATGGAAAATGTCAGAGAGGCAATTACGGCTCCGAAGGAAAAAAATCCTATAAAACCTCTTTCACAGCAGGATTATAATATGTGGATAGCGGGTGGGCCGGCTGCGAAACCGGAATTACCAATAGGGACATTGGAGATTTCACCTTCTGGCTATCGAAAATTAGAAAGGATGAATGCTTACATACGCAGGGAGAAACAAATAGCGAAGGGGATCAATCAGTTTCTGGCGGCGCCCCTTACGGGCGGCGTAATCGAGCCGATGGGCGATGCACGAAGAAAAGCCGAACGTTCGATGTACGAGATGATGATGAAGGCAAGGGGTCTCAACGAAGAGCTTGTCAGAGAAAAGGAGATTCTCGGATTTACCGCGCTGGCAAACGAGAGATACGCAGGCTACACTGTAGGAGCCGCGGCGGCAGTGGAGAGGTTCAAGGCGGCGCTCGCCGAATCGGACGATGCCAAGGCCCGCGAAAAATCGGCAAAGGATGAAAAGGACAGGCTCTCGGCCCGGG
>CAZWME010000297.1:0-1052 GCA_964634515.1 uncultured Pirellulales bacterium
GTTGTCGTCCGGCTGCGGTGGATTGGAATGAGGATGGCTTCACAGATTATGTAACGGTGGATCATGATGGATATCTGGCTTACTATCAAGCATTTATGAAAAATGGGGAAAAATGGTTAAGGCCCGGACAACGCATTTTCAAAAATGACAGTGGCAAGCCAATTCGTATATCAGAACATGCGGGGGGGCACTCCGGGCGAGCGAGAATTATTATTGTGGACTGGGACAACGATGGAGATCTGGATATACTTCACAATGCTCATCATCTTTTCGGCCAGGCACCGGCCTTATTGAAGAAAGTGAAAAATGCGGGATGGTATGAGAATGTAGGATATGAGAAGAAAGCGGCTTTCACTTGGCGGGGTGAACTGATAAAAAGACAAATTCCTGTCAGCAGTGAACACAGTACTACGCCGGAGGTGGTTGATTTTGACGGGGATGGGTGGCTCGATTTGTTTCTGGGCGGCGAGGATGGGAGAATTGAATGTTACCACCGTGCATTTATTGAAAATGATTTACCGACTGTTGAAATATTAAAAGTTGAGAGACGAGTCAGGTAAAAAACAGAAATCCCTTAAGACGAGTACGTCATTTAAAAGGTGGCGTACTTTTTGTGTGTGCGGGAAAAAATAAAAACTACGCCAACAACTGAAAGGTACAGCGCATACATTAGCCCTTTGGTCCAATAAGGCTCTTTCGACTCATAAAAAACAACCTTATCACTCATTTCTTTTTTTCTGTACGGAGCTACACAACTCACTATGTCTTTCCCATAAGTTAAGGAAGATTGAGTACCTGGCCGTCTTTAAGTAAGAGTGATCTTAGTGTAGAGTAATCGACATCCTGCACGTCGATACTGTTGTCTATGGCGAGGGTTGCGGCTGTAGCGGCGGACTGGCCGAGAATCATAAAGACAGGCTCCATGCGAATTGAGCCGTAGGCGATGTGTGACGAGGAAACGCAGACCGGCACAAGCAGGTTTGTGCACTCGGATGCTTTTGGTACGATAGCGCCATATGAAATCGGGTAAGGTCCACCGGGATTGATCTGGA
>CAZWME010000297.1:1062-4790 GCA_964634515.1 uncultured Pirellulales bacterium
TCATTACGAGCATGGCCGTTTTCATCGACATAGCGCTGAACATTGTGTGAGTCCATATTATAGGAACCCATACCTATCGGTTTTGGTGTCGGTTTTATCCTTCGCAGGTGCAGTTCGGTCGTGACGAAATCACTAATCATTCTCCTCGACTCACGGACATAAATCTGATGCGGCCAATGGCCGTTGTCTTTGAATTCATCCTCTGCAAGACCCCATTGACTCGTTTTCTCCCGTACATCCACAGGGACTCGCGGGTCGTATGCGAGGAAACACATTAAACCTTTCTGATAATCCTCGTGCTCTTTGATGATTTCCCGCCGTCGCTTGTAGGTAGCTTCAGGATAGTCATAATTCATGCCGATATTGTCGGTTGAGAAAGCGCCGTGATTATTGGTGTCGGTTTTGTTGTTCGGTGCGGGATCAAACTTTGCGAATATGGCTCGCCATCCCTTATCAAGGTATCGGGCGAGTAGCTCATACTGCATCGGATCGTAATTGTCCGGTTTGGGGAAAGGTATGCGATTCTCAGCTACTTTAGTAAGACACATACGAAAGTTATAGGCCTGAATACGATTGTCACCACTGCCTTCTATTCCGGGATCGCCGGAGTGGATTAGCGGTAATAATCCACTGTCAGGGTCACCGGGTTTAACATACGGATCGACCGGCTTTTCGAATTGGTGACTTTTAGCATTGCGTGTTTGTACGCCGTTTAGAGTCTCGCCATAAACATCATTGCCTTCACGACCGACATGATAGCTCACACCAGCGGTTGCCATAAGGTCACCTTCATACGTTGCGTCGATAAATATCCTGCCGCGATATGTTTTGCCGTCGAGCATAGTGATAGAAGTGATGCGTTGGCCGTCTTTTTTGACACCGCCTTTGCGGTTGAGCCACTCGTTTCGATAAACAGGGATTTTGTACTCCGCCACAAGTTCCTCGAAGCCCTGCTCCGCTATGTGTGGTTCAAACACCCACATTGCATCGTCGTTAGGGCGGTACCGGGAATATTCTTCTGGTTTTTGATAAATCCAGGATTCTGGTTTATCGTAATGTTTCTTCATGCGGGCATAGAATTCTTTTGCGATGCCGCCAACGGCTTCTTTGCGACCTGAGTCGGTCCATGTTAGACCGCCGGCTGTTAATCCGCCCATGTGTTTTTCCGGACATACGATGACTACGGTTTTACCCATCCGTTTAGCCTGGACAGCGGCTGCCACGCCTGCGGAGGTGCCGCCATAAACAACTATATCATAAGTCTGTGAAGTGCTATTTGAAAAAGTTGTGCATTGGGTGGATGATATGACAGAAAAGACAGCGATTGTACATAGTAAAGTGAGTCTCAATAGCTTTCTCATATGTATGGCCTTTCAAGATATTTCGAACATTGATTCTTTGATTTACCCGACTTTTTTTAAGGGTGACTTAGAATCGATATAAGCCCTTCAGTTGTAACAGTCTTGTTTAACTTTCCATTAGCAGCTTTGGCCGAACCGCCGCCTTTACCTCCGAAGGAATCTTGAATCTTTCTGAGCAGGTCATTTGCATTTATATTTTTTGAGCTTATTGCAATATTTGTATCACTAACAACAATTCCGGCTCCGTCAAATGTTTCTGCCATCATGCCTGCGAGTTTTGTTATTAATTGTCTGGGAATGTCGACAACCTGGACACCGATTTTTATAGACTCGACTTCGGTTAATGTAGCTGACTTTGCAATATCCGGCAGCATCCGAGACCATAACCTGTTTATTTCTTTGGTTGATTCTTTCGAATGACTTAAGGCTTTCTCAAAGATTGTGAGAAGCTCGGAAGATGAACAACCGGCTGATTTTCTGAGATCTCTTAATATAGATGTTTCAGTTTGTGAGTGTTCGAGAGCTTTTGACCCGGCAAGGAAAAATATTCTTACCCCCTGTTTCTTGCTCTCTATATCGAAAATTCTAATGATTCCAATTTGACCTGTTGACTTCAGATGAGCACCGCAACATGCTGATTTATCGTAATTGCCAATCTTAACAACTCGTATGGTGTCGGATTCTATTTCTTTGGAATTACTCCTTATTCGTACTTCTGTGTCGTTAAACACGGTTTCTACCGGAATGTCACGAGTAACGACTTCCATCGATTCTTGCTCAATATTTTTGACCGTCTGCCAATCGATTTTTTTGTCGAAATCAACAGTGCATCTTTCAAAACCAATATGAACACCGGTAGTTCCGAGGTTGAATTGTTTCTCGGCAATTCCTGATATTATATGCTGTGCGGTATGCTGGCTTGCCGTATAGAGTCTATGCTGCTTATTGAGGCGGGCAATGTATTTGCCGTCGCCAAGGGGTTTGTCAAGTGTGTGAACTATCTGGCCATTAATAATTTCAACATTTGTAACATTGGCCTTATCGATCGAACCAGTGTCGGCGGGCTGCCCGCCTTCGTCAGGATGAAAGATGACAGGTTCGGTAGTAACTTTGCAGTCGGCTATTGTTTTGACTTCAACTTCCGTTTCAAAAAGCTCGGGATTCATCCAATATAGTCTTTTCATAACGGAATTGTAACAAGCTTCCGGTTTTTCTCAAGTCATATTAGTATCGATGAACCAAGTAAGAATTGACCTGAATTACAGGCAGGGCTTAACCAAAGACACGGGGACAAACCTGATCATTGTTCAATATCGACGAAGAACCTCTCTGAAATCCATGCCCCGATGACATCAAGGGCCATTGGTGAAAAGGTCTCCTCAATCTGAGGGTATTCTTCCAACACGCCGGTTTGTGCGGTTTGAAAGAGATGGTTCAGCTCGGGCAGCTCCTGAACGAGAAAATCGGTATGGCCTGCCTGGGCGAGGATGGATTCCATGACGGGCAGGTTCTGGCTCACATTGACCTGAATGTCTCGTTCACAGAATAAAGCCAGGATAGGACAGGTAACCTGCGCCAACGTGGGTCCGGGGTCGTATAATATGAAGAAACGTAACCAGGTAGAGGTCCAGGCTTCGGCTTCGGCGTCCAGTTCCTCCTGAGAGAGACTCTGTCCATAAGTTTGGATAAATGCTTCCCTGATTTTCTTTTTGGCTTCCGCATCATCTGGATAGTCTTGCAGAATCTCAAAGACACGACTCAGGTATGTCAATCGGAGTTCAATAACCGACGCAGGAGCACCGTTAGCTATATAGATATCTTCGTTCTGGTCGAGCAGGATCTGCGAACCCGGCAGTCCGGGGCTGGCCAGCAAAACGATCAGAGCGATGTTTTCGATCTCCGTCGCGACCATAGGTGCAATGATCCCGCCTTCACTGTGGCCGATCAATCCGATACGATTCGGATCAATGTCCGGATGATCCATTAGGAATGACACCGCAGCAGTAACGTCTCCGGCCAGGTCTGCGGTTGTGGCCTCAGTCTCCGCATCGGTTGAACCTCCGACGCCGCGATCGTCGTAGCGCAGGACAGCCATACCCAATCTGGCAAGATAATCCGCAATCACCCAGAACGGCTTATGCTCGTAAAACGTGCTGTTACGGTCCTGTGACCCGGAGCCGCTTATCGTGACCAACGCTGGAAACGGCCCCGTCCCTTCCGGAATCGTGAGGGTGCCGGCTAACTGGATACCCGCCGGGATGTTCTCAAAAACGACTTCCTGCTGCTCATAAGGAAAGGGAGGCTGCGGGTCCTGGGGACGGGTCGGCCTGGGGATCTCTTCAACCGGTCTGAGTTCCAGGTCAAAGC
>CAZWME010000297.1:4800-6354 GCA_964634515.1 uncultured Pirellulales bacterium
GCTTCCATTGGCCATCGAAATAAATGGAATTTCGTCCTGAGACAAGTCGTCCCTCGTAGGTCACCTGAGCTGTCTCAGAAATCAGGGTGATTTGATTGTCTTGGTATTGAATTTCATTGACAGGGATGTCGTAAACAACCTCATCCAGACTGTGCAGAGTAGCACTAAGGGAGCCGTCCTGATCCTCCTGGATTGTGTAGGCTATGCGCAATTCCACGTCGCCGATGCGGAGGGTGCCCATCCAGGAGCCAAGGATATCCTGTGTGTCAGCCCATACCGATCCTGTGAAGAAAATCAAAAGAATCGAGATAGGTAGTATCGTTTTGTTATATTGATCATTTCTCATAAAGCATTTTATACCTTAGCTCAGTTCCTCCATGGGCCTGTTCTACTAAATAGACTATCATATTTGTCTCGATAACTCAAGCTTTTCAAATTCATTTTAAACTAATTTAACAGTGGCATTTACAAAAATACGAATTTAGAAACTAATCGCTGTTTCTTTGCGTATATTCATCAGTATATCCGTCTGAAAAACAGGTTTTTCCGTCATTTATTATCATTAGCCCTGTATTAGGTAAAACGCTTTAGAAAAACCTGTATTCAAAAAAAATACCTTGATATTAAAAAAAATGAACGCTATGTTTATGTTGATGTTTGCTAAATCAACTCATAAATACTGATTACAGGGAGGTATTTTTATGCCTGATTCACTTGCAGATTCGAATTCCGAAAGACGTCCTCGATGGTGGCAGTCGGTAGGACCGGCACTTATAACCGCATGCGTAGTATTCGGAGCAGGAAGTTTGTTAATAAGCTCCAACGTCGGGGCCAATTACGGATATGAATTACTCTGGCTGCTTGTCATGACCGGCTTGCTGATGGGTACATTTGTAACGATGGCAGCGCGGATTGGCGTTGTCGGTGGCGCCACGCCCTGCACTTTGGTCGCCGAGCGTCTGGGGCGGCCTGCTGCCGCTGTGGTCGGTATCACACTCTGCCTAATTTGTACTTCCTTTCAATTTGCTAATAATCTGGCTGTTGCCGCCGCAGTGGATGCACTTGGAGTCGCACGTCTTTTTGGTGACCCACAGCAAATGGCCGAGAAAACCAGGAGCCTTATTAACAGTGGTGTCCTGCTGACATTCAATACGTTAATCATCATTTTTATCTTTTCGTTGAAACAAGTATATCGCGCACTGGAACGGATTATGAAAGTTATGGTGGCCGTGATATTAATATCCTTTTTGGCCAATCTCTTTCTTGTACGTCCGGATATCGGCGAGGTGCTAAAGGGTTTAATTCCTCACTTGCCGGAAGGCATATCAATTGGTTTGCCGAGCCGTGGTGAAAGTGGCGTTGCGGATCCTATGCTGCTTATTGGAGCGCTGCTCGGTACGACCTTTTCAGTAGCCGCTGCATTATACCAGGGCAATCTTGTGAGAGAAAAGGGATGGACAATTAGAGAATATAACCGTGGGATTGGTGACGCCATCGCAGGAGTTGCTGTCCTGACAGGAGTAAGTGCGATTATTATGATGACCAGCGGTACGG
>CAZWME010000298.1:0-6348 GCA_964634515.1 uncultured Pirellulales bacterium
GTCAACAATGCATTGATAGAATATCTTGATGTCCTGCCGACATATATTGAGGCCGCAGGCGGAACGCCGCCATCCGTACTTGACGGAAAGAGTCTCTTGCCGGTTCTGCTTGGAAAGGCAAAAGAACATAAAAAATACGTCTTCGGTGAGATGACAACGCAAGGCATTAATAATGGTTCCGAACATTTCGGCATTCGTTCGATTCGCTCAAGCAGATTTAAATACGTCTGGAACTTCACGCCGGATACAAAATTCCAGAACGCCTGCACTAAGTCGAACATCTTCAAGACATGGCAGGATAAAGCGGCAACCGATACCGATGCTGCGGACAAAGTTCACCGTTATGAACACAGACCGGCGGAAGAACTATATGACATCACGAAAGACCAATACGAGTGGAACAATCTGGCCGACAACCCGAAATACGCAAGAGCCAAAGTGGGATTAAGAAGACGTCTGCTGGAATGGATGGAAGACATGGGCGACAAAGGCCAGCAGACCGAACTCGAAGCATTGGAGCACCAGGCCAAAAACATGCCCAAAAAAAGCAAAGCATCGGAAAAAAGGAAAAAACAGAAAAAGAAAAGAGCAGCTAATCCCTAAATGATATAGAGGTCCCTAAAGAATTAAATGCCGAATCCAATCAGCTCATCATCCGTCAAAACATCTGCCTTCGGATTTGGTACGAGAAAATACGTCGCCTTGCAGCCCGGATCGGCATATTCCGTAAGGGTAAGTTTTATGTTGGCTTTGCCCGCAGCGTTGTAATTATTGGGATTCCAGAATTTAGCCTCACAGGTCAAACCATTTGGCCGAATAGAATCATCTTTACCGGACAGCTTAAGAGAAGATGTGTCAAGCCAAATGAGTCTCATTATTTCAGGATCAAAATCTTTTTGGCGTTCAGGATTCAGACAAAATAACACAGGGCCGCGCATAACAGCAACACGTCCCGCCTGACTCTTTCTTCCTTTCACCAGCCGCAGCGACATCGGCATTTGCAGCCTGACTTCGTCGCCGGTTTTCCACTTCCGGCTAACCATGAAGAATGAACCACCCCCGGCGGTCATCTTGGTTGTATCTCCATTAATCGTGATATTTGCTTTGTCACACCAACGTGGAATCCGCAAATACAACGGAAAACGAGTTGGCTTTGATGGCTTGAGGTCAATAACCACGTTTCCCGAATTTGGATAATCTGTAACTTGACGAACCTCAAGAGACAGGCCTTTTTTAAGATTTAAGGTTGCTGAAGACCGAGCATACATATTTATCGCCAGGCCTTCGTTCCTGTGATAGTAAATCATACCCGGCAGTTCAGCTATAATTCGTCTGAAATTGCACGGACAACAATAGGTATCACCGTCGAAATACACACGCGGCCCCTCAAATGGTGCGTAATATCTAAGACGACGGCCATCTGGAGACTGAGCAGCAAACAGCCCATTGTATATCGCCCGCTCCATTATATCACCGTAGATGGTTTCACCTTCCATCTGAAACATAGTATCCAGCCATCGAACCAGATAGGCAGTGGCACACGTCTCCCCCAACTTAAAAAATCCCTGCTGATTACTATGCCAGCATTCCTGATAACCGCAAAGTCCCGGTATCAGCAATCCATCTTGTCGAACTAAAAAATCGAAGGTCTTTCGCGATTGGCTCATGAGCCCCGGATTCGGTTGTATATTATGTAACCTTAATTGCGCAAGGCAGTGGCACAAATGATAATATGCATGCCCTTCGAGATTTCCCCATCGGCCCTGGATCAGCTCAGTGTTCCAGTCAGGCAATTTCCTACTGTTTACACAGAAATCTAAATATCGCTTTTCACCGGTTTGTTCGTACAAAGCAAGCATCGCCTCTTCCAGGCCCGTAGTAGCAACATAAACTGAAACCCAGCCGTTCGTTTGTCGATCCGGATCAACCGACCAGCGCCTTATTATATAGTCCGCCAGTTTTTTGGCAGCTTCAAGCGAGGATTTTTCTTTGAAATATTGATAGTCGCTGGTCATACCCAATACGATATAACCCATTTCATGAATGTCCCACAATTGCCACATTCGCTTTTGAGGCACGCATATACCTATATATCCGTCTTTTTCCTGGGTCTTAATCGTTTCAAAAACGATATGTTTTTTTAGATTGAGTACCTTTTCATTTTTTGTATGTGCAGCGAATCTAACGAGACTGTCAATGAATTTGCCTAAGCCTATATAACCGCCCTGACGGTTCCTCTGCTTAAAGGGAAGAAGAAAGTCTTTGTCCGCATCAAGCACTAGCGCATTATTGTTTATGGTAATATCAATCCTGCGTCCAATTTCACCGTCAATTGTCACCTGGTCAATATTAAGCGGAGCAAGTTTCCCTGCCGCATATATTGGATTGATTGTGACTCCGGTAAATAACAGCACTAATGAGATTAGGCCTGTCCTGATTTTTTTTTGTTTGTCCATAATGATGTCTCCTGACTGATGTGCATATTGTACACTTGTTTAGTTCTCAAATCAACGGCAATAAGAATCCTATAAATCGAATCACAACGGAATCATTTTAGATTTGAAAAATCAATATTTTTATGCTAATCTTTTTATATGAACAAGGCAGTTGAAAAAAGCCGCATATCACATGAGTTTTCAAATAACAAGGGGACGGTAAAGGAGCAAAAAATGAACAAAGAACGGATGAGAGCACACACAGCCTGGCTCGCCGGGCTTATTGTTTTTTCGTGCATATTACCTGCGGGAACTTTGAAGGGTGAACCGGCGAAAGAGATACTCGATACAAGTGGTGTTAAGGGTGGTCTGATAGTACATCTGGGTTGTGGAAACGCAGCGCTGACCGCTCAATTACGCGCCGGTGACCAATACTTTGTCCACGGCCTTGATACAAATGTGGCAGAAATCACCACGGCCCGAAACAATCTTATTAAGCAAGGTATCTACGGTCCAGTGAGCGTCGATCAATGGGACGGAAAGCACCTGCCTTACGCCGACAATCTTGTTAATCTTATTGTAGCCGATAAACCTGAAAATATCTCTGAAGCCGAATTGCTTCGGGCGCTGGCCCCGGAGGGCGTCGCTATGGTTCGGCAAAAAGGACAATGGAAAAAGCTAACCAAGCCCCGGCCGGCGGAAATAGACGAGTGGACACACTACTTCCACGGTCCGGACGGTAACCCGGTAGCTAAGGATTCCATTGTCGGTCCGCCGGAAAGACTTCAGTGGGTTGGAAGCCCCCGTTGGTCGCGTCACCATGACCATATGGCCAGCATGACATCTCTCGTTTCAACCGGTGGACGCCTTTTCTACATCTTTGATGAAGGTCCTACAGCTTCGATCCAGCTTCCTTCCCAATGGCGGCTCATCGCACGCGACGCATTCAACGGGATCATCCTTTGGAAACGCAGGATCAACCAGTGGAACACCCAGCAGTATCCGCTCAAGAGCGGCCCGGCGCATCTTCTGCGCCGTCTCGTCGCGGTCGGCCAGCGCGTCTATGTCACTCTCGGCATCGACGCACCGGTAACGGCACTTGACGCCGCAAGCGGCAAAACGCTGCTGACTTATCAAGACAGTGAGCACACTCGGGAGATTGTGGTTTCCGACGGTGTCGCATTCTTTGTAACCGACACTTCTCGGTCAATACTTCCAGACTGGCGACGCAAAGATACTTATGTCTGGGCCAATACTCGTAGGGCCAATCCGAACTGGGGCTGGAAGGGAACGCCGCGCAAGATACTCGCTTACAAAGCCAACACCGGCCATCTTTTATGGCAGGCCAAAGCTCCCGTAGCTCCTTGTTCAATGGCGGTGAACTCTGAACGTCTCGTCTTCCACGACGGAAAAAAACTCATTTGTCTGGACCGACGCAATGGCAACACCCTCTGGGAAAGTGAGCCAGCACCGACAGGATTACCCGTTCATACAAATACAGGACCACGAGTGTTGATCTACCAGGACGTTGTTCTTCTGGCCGGAAATACAGGCAAGATGTCTGGCTTCTCAGTCGGGGAAGGAAAGAAGCTCTGGGAGCAGATACATCGGCCCAGTGGACATCAATCCTTAAAAGACCTGCTCATAGTCGAAGGTCTGGTCTGGACAGGTTCTATCGCAGGCAGTCAAAACGACGGTGCCTTTGTCGGCTATGATCCTTTCACCGGAAATGTAGCCAAAGAATTCCCGGCTGACGTAAAAGTGCACTGGTTCCACCACCGCTGCTACCCGTCAAAAGCTGCTGGCGATTATTTGATTACAGCGCGTAACGGTACTGAGTTTATTGATCTGACAGCCCAACACTGGAAGCCGCACCACTGGGTACGCGGTGGTTGTATTTACGGCGTGATGCCGTGTAACGGAATGACCTATGCGCCAATGGACTCCTGTGGTTGTCAGTTGGAAGCCAAACTCACAGGTTTTAAAGCTCTTGCCTCCGGCCCCGGCCCCCGGATATCCAAAGCCGCCCTTACAACCCGAAGCCGTCTGGAACGGGGACCTGCCTATGGCAAAGCAACCGGTATTTCTGCCGGCACTGCCGACTGGCCTACATATCGACACGATGAAAGTCGCAGCGGCGCCACTTCCACCGCCGTTTCCAGCAAATTGAAGCAAAACTGGCAAGCAAAATTATCTGGTCGCCTCAGTGCGCCAACCATTGCCGCCGGAAAACTGTTCGTCGCCTCAATTGATACTCATACCCTGTATGCACTGGACGCAGAATCCGGTAGTAAACTCTGGTCTTATACCACCGGTGGACGAATCGACTCCCCGCCAACTTACTACAAAGGGCTTACCCTCTTCGGCTCGGCAGACGGATACATTTACGCCCTGCGCGCCCGCGACGGCATCCTGGCCTGGCGTTTCCGCGCCGCCCCGGTTGACCGCCGCATGATGGCCTGGGAACAGCTCGAATCCGCCTGGCCGGTCCATGGCAGCGTACTGGTCCACAACAACGTGCTCTACTGCACAGCCGGTCGAAACATGTATGTCGAGGGTGGGATACGCTTTCTCCGTCTCAACCCGGCCACCGGTAAACTAATCGGCGAAACCGTCATGAATGACAAAGACCCCGAGACCGGTGAAGATATGCACTTAGCTTATCTGAAGAAGACGCAGGGAAACAATATGCCGGTAGCCCATTCCGATATTTTGACTTGTAACGGACGGCATATCTGGATGCGCTCGCAAAAAATCAATTTCGATGGCAAAAGGCTTGAGATTGGCCTCGAGAATGTAGAAGAACAGAATCCCCAAGACTTTCATATCTTCTGCCAGAATGGATTTTTGGACGACTCCTACTTCTTCCGCTCTTACTGGACCTTCGGACGCCGCGTCACCGGCGGCTACGGTGGATGGTATAAGGCCGGACGCCTTGTGCCTTCGGGGCGTATCCTCTGTTTCGATGAAAATAGCGTTTATGGATACGGACGCAAGCCGGAGTATATGGTCAATGCCTCTGTGCTGGAATACCGGATTTTTTCCGCCGACAAGGTAGTGACGCGACAGGCTATCGAACGAGTCGGAAAGGCCGAGCGAGCCATGAATAAACGCTCGAGCTATAAAAACGCAAACTCATCAGACTGGCGACTGAGATATTTCTTCCCGGACAAGGACCTTAGCGCCGCATCTTTCCAATGGAACCTTGAACAACCGGCGATAATAGCCCGCGCCATGACAGCGGTTTCAGATAAACTCTTCATTGCTGGCCCTCCCGACCTGCTCGATGAACGCAAAGCCTTCTATTCCCCCGATGACCTTGAAGTTCAAGCTAAGCTAAAACGGCAGGCCGAAGTTCTTGATGGTCGCGCCGGGGGGCAGCTATGGGTCCTCAACAAGGTCGATGGCGCACTGGTTACTCGCTATGCTTTGGATACTATCCCTGTTTTCGACGGCATGGCTGCCGCCGGCGAAAGACTCTACATGACCACCGTAGATGGACGCGTGATGTGTTTTTCCGCAAGGCGAGGCACTCCTTTGCCTAAGGCCGGTGATAAGCCTTCTCAGGTCATCTGGGACAAACCCGAAGACCCCGGCTACCTGCTTGCCCCTGAGGAAAATAAGGAAGGTGAATTCGCTAAAGTAACACGGTGCCAGGTAAGCTCTTCGAATCTGGGCTATCGCTTGCGCAGCACAGGTAAAAAGCAGGTTGGCATAGCAGTAAAGGAACTGGACAGGCCAATCACCGGTTCAGTCACTTTCACCACCCGCATCAAAGCTGTTGCCAGTACCGATGGATTGCTCAGCAACGGATATCTCGCTTTTGGCAACGGCGCTACGGACACCAAACTTATCAAGTGCGGCGTACGTCTAAGAGCTAAGCAAGTCTCGATTGTTCAGGAACCATTACTGA
>CAZWME010000299.1:0-6339 GCA_964634515.1 uncultured Pirellulales bacterium
GGAAAACCGTTACAATCCCAAACAATCATCACCGATGACCTCTGGCATCGTATAGGTCTTGTTAGAGATGGTTCCCTTAGAACACTATACGTTGATGATGTTGTAGCAGCCGAAGACACACAGGATAATTTGGGAGGCTCAGATAGCGGTCTGTACATTGGCACCGGCAAAGCCATGGAACCCGGAGCCTACTTCTCCGGCCTGATTGACGATGTCCGCATCTACAACAGGGCAATTACTCCATAAAAAAACGAGGAATTTTCGTTAAAAAACGCTCACGGTAAAAAACAAGAATCTAAATTTTCAAAAATTTTTTATCTCCCTTTTTAATAACAACTTACGAACTATAATCCACGAAATCCGGCTGAATTTTCGACTCAAAACTGCACACTCCTCTAATTATAGAGGCAGGTTTTTTTGCCTGCCCGAGCTTGCCCCGTTAGAGTGCCTTATACTCTAATTGGGTCAATACGTAGCTCCGAGCGAAACAGAAAATCCTTAGCCGAATTACCGATCATGAGCATCGAGAATCCAACTTTAGCTCACTTTAGTCACTTTAGTCACTTTAGGCACTCTTTCAATTATACTGTATTTCCTCTACACTCTATTATGCAAAACAAAGCCAAAGTCAAGTCGGCTAAAATCAGCGTAAGCTCTTTTGCGACAAGTAAATACGTTCAAGTAGAACAATTGGTTATTCAGACAAACAAAGCCAAAACAAACCCAATTCAAAACCGATGTCGAAACCACTCTTAAGGCTAAGCCTTTGCAGGTTCAATCTGCCAAAATGGCACAAAAATTAACATCCTCAAATCAACAAAACAACACTCAAGAAAAATATAACTTCTTATCAACAAACATGTTAAATGGTTTAATCCAATATAATCCCCCAACTGGCACGTCTTTTGCACATTTAAGGACAGAGAAGATGAAATTATTGCGAAAGGAATATAACTATGTCTAAAATCATCGGAATAGATTTAGGAACAACAAACTCGGTAGTGGCCGTTATGGAAGGCTCGGCGCCGAAGGTACTGATTAACTCTTCCGGCTCCCGGTTGACCTCTTCCGTGGTCGGCTTTACCGATAAAGGCGAAAGGCTTGTCGGCCAGATTGCACGCCACCAGCAGGTGACAAACCCGGAAAACACCGTCTTTTCAATCAAGCGTTTTATGGGCCGCCGCCACAACGAAGTCTCATCGGAGGAAAAGACTGTCCCTTATAAAATAACCGGCGCCTCGGACGAGCTGGTCAAGGTCGATATACGAGGAAAGGAATACACCCCGCCCGAAATCTCGGCTATGATTCTGCAGGACCTGAAAAAGACCGCAGAGGATTACCTTGGCGAGACGGTTACCAGTGCCGTCATTACCGTACCTGCCTACTTCAACGATTCGCAGCGACAGGCCACAAAAGACGCCGGAAAAATCGCCGGCCTCGTTGTCGAGCGCATAATAAACGAACCAACCGCCGCGGCGCTTGCCTACGGGCTTGAAAGGAAAAAGAACGAAAAGGTCGCCATCTTCGACTTTGGCGGCGGAACATTCGATGTCTCTATCCTCGATATCGGCGATAACGTCTTCGAGGTTCTCAGCACCAATGGCGATACACATCTTGGTGGTGACGATTTGGATGCGGTACTCATAAACTACCTCGCCGACGAATTCAAAAAGACAGAGGGAATCGACCTGCGTGACGACCCAATGGCTCACCAGCGCCTCAAAGAAGCCGCTGAAAAGGCAAAGTGCGAATTGAGCACCCAGCTCGAAAGCACTGTTAACCTGCCCTTCATAACCGCTGACGCTAAAGGCCCGAAGCACCTGCAGGTTAGCCTTAGCAGAAGCAAATTCGAGTCACTCGTTGAACCCATCTTCGAACGGCTCAAAAATCCATGCCGAAAGGCTCTCTCGGACGCAAAGCTAAATCCCGGTGATATTGCCGAAATATTGCTCGTCGGCGGTTCGACAAGAATCCCCAAAGTCCAGGAAATCGTCAAAGAAGTCTTCGACAAAGAGCCGAACAAAAGCATAAATCCCGACGAGGTCGTAGCCGTTGGCGCTGCCGTTCAGGGTGCCGTCCTGGCTGGCGATGCGGGCGTAAAGGACATCCTGCTTTTGGATGTAACACCGCTTTCACTGGGAGTCGAAACCTTGGGTGGTGTTATGACAAAATTGATTGATCGCAACACCACAATTCCAACCAGCAAGAAAGAGATTTTCTCGACCGCCGCCGACTCTCAGACCACCGTTGACATCCACGTTCTCCAGGGCGAGAGAGAATTTGCACAGTATAACCGTACTCTCGGCCGGTTCCAGCTTGCCGATCTTCCGCCGGCGCCTCGCGGTATCCCTCAGATTGAAGTTGCATTTGATATTGACGCAAACGGTATCCTGAATGTTTCAGCCAAGGACCTCGGTACCGGCAAACAGCAGTCCATTGAGATTAAATCCAGCTCGGGACTTAGCGAAGATGAAGTCGACAAGATGGCAAAGGATGCAGAGGCCCACGCCGAGGAAGATAAAAAGAAAAGAGAGGTTGTTGACCTGAAAAACCAGGCCGACCAGTTGATTTATTCGACGGAAAAAACCCTCAAAGAACACGGTGACAAGGTATCCGCCGATGTCCGCAGCAACATCGAAAACGCCGTGAACAATCTCAAAGAGGCCGCAAAAGGTGAAGATGCCGATGCGATAAAGAAAACCATTGAAAACCTCGGTACTGCCGGTCAGGAACTTGGAAAAGTGCTGTACGAAGAGGCCGCAAAAAAGCAGGCCGCTTCAGGGCCTCAACCACAACCAGGTCAACCTGGCCCAGCCGACCAGGCACCGCCGCCTCCACCAACAGAAGATGAACCTAAAAGAAAAAAGGCCGAAGATGTAATCGATGCTGAATTCGAAGCGAAAGATAAATAACGCAAAGATTCCACTGAATAAAAATAGACTCCTTTAACAGGTAGGTTGCAGCACGTCAAAACGGCAATTGTGAAAAGCCGGAGCAAGGCACTTTGATGATGTCTCGCTCCGGCTTATTTGCCTACACAGAATCGGCTGAAGATCTGCTCCAGTATCTGCTCGTCGATGTGTCCCCCTGTGGCCGATTCAATACCTGAAACCGCCTGATAAGCCGCTCGAAGCATCATCGCGGCCACCTCATCATTGCCCGCCTTCAATTCTACAATCGATTCACCGACGTTCTCAATCCCCTCGGTAACCGCCTGTTTGTGCCGCGCCGTAAGCGCAACAGAGCTTTCAACGCTCTCGGAAAATGAGGTCCCGGCTGTTTTAGAAGTTGCAAAAACAGGTTCCAGCTCGAGAATTTTCCCGTCAATTCTCTCTCTCAAAATCCCTAAGCCCACGCCTGTTTCACTGGAAATTGCCAAAAGCTCAACGCCGAACAATTCATTCAGCTCCGCAAGACGGCTGGATAGCACTCCTTCGGATAACAAATCGCATTTGGTCGCGACTGCTATCGTCGCAGCCGGCGGAGAACAGGGTACAGAAGCTCTGCCTTCTCTTTTCAGTATTCTGAATGTTGAAATGTCCTCGAAGAAGTCGGCTTTGGATATATCGATACAAAATACGACCACCGCGCTGTTTCGCAGCGCCTCAACAGCCGCCTGTTGTGCCAGTTCATCAAGGACATCCTCCGGCCGTATCATCAAACCCGCACAATCGAACAAAACGCACCTGCAATGCGCCAACGAATACGCAGCGCTCAGAACATCTCTGGTGGTTTTACGCCTGTGCGAGACGATGCTCCTTTCTTTACCTAATAGTCTATTAACCAGGCTGCTCTTTCCCGCGTTCGGAGCACCGGCAATTCCAACCGCCAGCAAATCAATCAGGCTCTCATACCTGATGCTCCCGCTGAGCAGCTCTTCGAGCTTTGCCTTCACTCCGAGAAGTCTTTCAATTACTTCTGCGCCCGATTCAGGCTCGATATCTTCGGCGCTGAAATCCAGCCCCGCCTCGATTAAACTCAGACAATCAACCATCGTCGTGCGTACCTTTGCCGTAGTCTCCGACAACCGTCCGCTGAGAAGTTTCTCGGCCGCAGCCAATTGAAATGCGTTCGAGCTTACGATAATTTCGTTCACCGCCTCGGCCTGGGCCAGGTCGATTTTGCCGTTCAGATATGCCCTCGCCGTGAATTCCCCCGGGCCTGCCATCCGAAGCCCCCTGCCTAATAAACCGTCAATTAATACCTCGGTAACCGCCGCATTGGTCTCGATATGAATCTCGGCTATATCTTCCCCGGTATAGGAACCAGGAGCAAAAAATAAATACAGTTGTGTATCAATGCTCAGTTCATTATCGACCGCTACACTGCCGCACAAAATCCCGGATTTGTTTTTGGTAATCGGTGAAATGAAAATCTGTTTACAGGTTTCGACTGTACCCGGCCCTGTTATGCGAATGATTACTCTTTTGTCGCAACTCGGACTGCTGACAGCTACGATTGTATCTCTCAGTTCATACATCCGACATTACCATCGGCCTAAAGCAATCATTGCTGTTTGTTTTTCAACAGACACTTCTACAGGAATGATAATTGCAGCCGCATTACATATTTTTGAAAAACGGCTTGGGCTTTTTCTTTTTGACCTTGCCGCCAGTCTTGCTCGTTACCGCAACCTTACCCTTTGATTCTGTTTCTTCCTTTTCCCGGATGTGTTTGCGGATAATGTATTGCTCAAAAACTCCTGCAAAGGTACTTGACATAATGTACATGTTCACCCCCGACGGCGCCTTGTATAACATCACCGGGAACAGCAGCGGCATCATAATCATCATCATTTTTTGCTGCTGTGCCACTTGGGGATTGGACGCCGCCGACGCCTGGGAAGGCATTAATTTCTGCTGCAGATAAAAAGCAACGCCCATCATAATCGGTAACAAATTAAACGATTCTATCTTCCAGCCTAACAAAGGCACAACTATTACCGTTTGAAATCTATAAAGGGCGTCCGGCATCGAAAGGTCTGTAATCCAGAACGGCAAAAACGCCGCACCGCGAAGATCGATACTGGCATACACCGCACTCCATAATGCAATCCAAATCGGCATCTGAATCATCATCGGCAGAAAGCCCATCACCGGAGAAGCGCCCTGCTCCCGGTAAAGGGCCATCATCTGTTTGTTCATCTCGGCCTTGTTGTTGGCGTATTTTTTCTTTATCTCCTCGGCCATCGGCGCCAGCTTGCTCATCTTGCTCATCGATATCTGGCTCTTCTTGGTAATCGGATGCATGGCCATTCGCATCAGAAAAACTAATATGATAATGGCTACACCGTAGTTGCCGATAAAGCCGTACATCCATTTCATTAAAGCCAGTATACCGAATGCCAGTGGCTTGATAATGCTGGCCGGACAGCAGCAACCCATAAAATCTATCGTCTGAACAAAACCCAGCTTTTGATACTGCTCGTTCTTATCGAAAAGACTTTTGTCTTTAGGCCCGATATACAACTGAAAGTTATATGTTTTTGAGCTGTTGGCCTGACCCGTTGCAGATAAGGTACTTGGCGCAATTTTCAAGTCCAATCCCATCGCTTCATCGCCGCTGTCGGCTTTGCGGTCTCGGTCGGGATTGTAAAGTTGGCCCTTTTTGTCCGTTACCCAGTCGCAATAGTCTTTACCTTCATCGGGAAGCGGAACTACTATTGCCGCGAAATATTTACTCACCGATGCTACCCAGAGAAGATTCGAGCCTGGGCTGGTCAAGTGTCTTTTGAGGATTGCCTCGTCGAGGTCTCTCTTTGCCTTGTCGATGTCTTCCTTTGGCATGTTGCTGTTTTTTGCTATGGCGTAGTTGCTATTTGCCCTTTCGAGGTTTCCCTGTACCTTTATGAGCGTTTTCTTATCGTGTCTTGCACTGACAACCTGTCCCTGCGAATCTCTAAAGCCGGCCACGACCTTTCTCATGTCCGTTCGGATTCCCTCTCTGCCAAGTCCGCCCGGCCCGGATAAATCGAAGCGGATTTTCTGCTGGGTACCGCTGAGATTCTCGACGGTTATATAGAATTCCAGAAGATAACTGCCCGGGATGATTTTATAGGTTTTGGTAAGTTTCAAAACCTGCTCATTCGTATCCTGGATTTTTATTATCGCTTCGAAGCGGGCTATTTGCGAGCCATCACCGGCTTTTTCCACGCCGAAGCTCTTCCAGTGCAATTTTTGCAGAGGTAACGCAAGTTTCTGCTGAACAAGAGCATCATTTTGAAAGCCCGCATTTGCTATCGACAGAATCTCACTGCCGTCGGCCTGATATATGGGGGAAAGAATTTCTAACGGCTTAGGATCCTTATAATCACGGTCGTCGAATCCGGTAGCCTTGCCT
>CAZWME010000300.1:0-6337 GCA_964634515.1 uncultured Pirellulales bacterium
TGTTCTCTTAAAAGAGCGGTGAAAAGCCGGGCGATTTTAATTTTTTCATTGATGTTTCCTTTCGAGATTAAATTAAACCGGCTTCTCAGGTATTGACCTGTAAGTTTGACTCCCGGGCGTTTTATTCGCAGCCTGGTTGGTTGGATATTCGTAAGTCTGTTAGTTATATTGCGCTGATTAGTTGTTACCGGGTCGAGATACAGCGTAAAATCTATGTTCAAAGTTGCTTGCGGATAGGTACAAAGCATTTCTCTAAGCTCACCTGTAAGAAGACGCACGGGGATGAGGATACTGCGACCGGGCTCGATGAACAAGGCCGTCCGAATTTTTGCAGAGAACAGGTTCGGTATCTTTCTATTAAGGTCTCCGCTAATATCGGCGTCAATCCTGATATTGCCCTTAAATAATGCATCATTGCTGATGACAAGAGGCTCGACGGAATTATTTGTTATTTCGACATTGCCGTTGAATTCGCTGCCGAATGGAAACTCATCGCCCCGAATATTAAGCCGGGCTGAAAATATATTCTCCGCAGGAGTAAATACGGGGACGAGTGTTTGCTCGAAAACTTTCTCCAGCATATTTAAGACAGCATCAGGATCAATCGGGGGGGTGTATTGTTGGCCCAGTTGGGTCAGAATTTCTTTGGCACGTTCGGCGGCAAATGATCCGGGGTCTCTGGCGATTGCAGTCTTTAGAGTTTCTATTGCCAATTCCCTCTGTCCCTGTGCCAGTTGAATCTGGGCCAGAGTTAAATCCGCGATTTGATTGTTCTGGAAATTATTGATAATAGGTTTTGCCCATTCCGTCTGATTATTCATCATAAGCGCATAAGCCAAAATAGCGCGGCAAGCGGGCGAATTGGGCTCAGCTAAGTTAGCCTTATTAGCCCAGTGTAATGCTTTGTCCGGAATCGGCAGGGCAAAGCAATAAAACCAGGCGAGCTGGTTGATACTGACCTGCTGTGAATCACTGCTTTGCAGATTTTCAGAGTTGTTTATGGTTTGTCCCGGGGCTTGCAAGAGGAGCTGTTGGGCTTTTTTTTCGGCGTCCTGGAATATCTGGGTTGCCACTTCACCGTTGCCCATTTTCGTTACTACTTTACCTGCTATGGCCTCTAAACGCAGGTCAAATTTGCCTTCCTGCTGGATTCGTTGAGCGATTTGCAGGCATTTGGATTGATTTTGCCTGGTGTTGTAGCTGCTAATGGCCCAGGGCAGATAAATACGGGCGGGAATGGGCTGTGACGGATAAAGGTAACTAAACAAACCGGCACAGTATTCATAAACACCTGCGGCGGTATCATAAAGTTGCAGCCGTTCAGCCTGCTGCGCAAAGGCAAGAGCGGCTTCGATGTCCGATGGATTCTCACGCAATGCCAATCTCAGGCGTTCAAGATATATTGGCGGCCCAATCCTTTCCGGTTTAATTTCCATCAGCTTTGTAAAGGCCGACTTATTGTATCTATTCTTTTTGTAGGCCTGCATAAGGTAAAATTCAGCAGCTTCCAAATCCGCCTTCTCAGCCTTCAAGTGGCCAAGCAAGGTTGCCAGTTCGGAAGCGAGGACGACGTTCTTACTTCCCAGAGTCTTCAATATCTGCTCAAGGAGATTTTCCCTTTGCTCGCGGGTGTTCAGTTGAGCCAATAAATACCCAACAGCTTTTTTGGCCACCTCAACATCAGCGGACTCATCTGCATAATTGACAAGTAAACTATACACCAGCTCGGAATGGTTCTGCTGTGAGTTGCGACAGGCAAGCTTAATAAGCAAGGTATGAGCATCTCTGATGTTTTTGTCAAGCTCCATAGCCGCACTCAGGAATGCCATTGCCTGTTCAATCTGTGGTCCTTTGACATCTTCTGAGTTAGCCAGTTCATAAGCTAACTCATAAAACTTTTGACTGGCAGAAGACGAAAGCACCTGCTGGGCCGGGCTTTCCCGTGAATGCAAGAGCGTAGGCGCAGATAAAAAACAGACAAAGAAAAGAAGCGCCGAAAATACCGGGAGGTGTCCCGCTTTACGGGAAACCAAAGACGCTCTCTTACACATTTGCTTCTCCATTAACAATGCAAAAACATTAACCTTCCGCCGCTGTTTTGCCCGATAAACGAGGCAAGACAGCGGGCATTAGTATATTTCGGACAATTTCCATTTTCGCTTTAGATTAGATATACCGATAAAAAGACAGATTAAACATCTGCGTATCACTTAAATACTTATCTGTCAAGTGCCATTTGTGATTGAAATAGGTTTTTATAGGTTAACGGCAAGTTGCTTTTTGCCCTCATAGCTGGTTTATTCAGAGAGTTTTATAGAAACGGTTCCGGCTTTAGCCTATGTTTTTCTCTTGCCGGGGCTTGCCTCCTGTGAATAGAGAGAGCATTTCGATATGGAGGAATTTTGCGGAAAGCGAGTACACTGCTACCGCGGACGGCACAACCACGGCGAGTCTGAGTACATCAAAAGCTCTTCCATCGGGCAAATTTTTCATCAGAGACATAATTACAAAGCCAGTGAGAAACATAACGGCGGTTGCTATAACTGTTTTGGCCAGGGTAATACGCAATCCATCTAATATGGAACGGCCTAATTTTCTGCGAAGCACAGTAACAAGGATTACGACCTGCAGGTATGAGCATATTGCTGTGGCAGCGGCCAGTCCCGCTGTTCCAAGGAACCAGATAAGAGTCAGATTCATAAAAATATTGGCAACGACCGCATACACTGCACTTTTGGCCGGCGTCTTAGAATCCTGAACGGAAAAAAATGCTCTTGTTGTTACCTGCTGGCAAAAATAACCGCACAGCCCCACTGCGTAGAATGATAGTGTCAAAGCTACTATCGGCGTGTCTTCACTTTTGAATTTGCCATGTTCGAATATTGCTGAGACTAACGGCCTGGCTACCAGAAAGATGCCTGCTGTGGCCGGAATTGCAACGAATACAGCGCCCTTGATCCCCCTTGCGATTGTTCTGGTAAGCGCATCATAATCTTTCCTTGCGGCATCGGCGCTCATCACCGGAAAGATTGCCGTAGCCAGTGATATTCCCAATACCCCTAAAGGGAACTGGTAAAGCCGCTGTGCATAGTATAGATAGCCCAGTGCGCCGTAACTAAGTGGGTCACCTTGCTCATTCATAAAGCACATCGCAATAATATCATCTCCGAGTGTGTTTAACTGAGTTACAGTAAGGCCGAGTATCATAGGGCCCATCATTATGATGACTTTTTTAAACGGTTTGGAGTGAATATCCCATGCGGGCCTGATTGAAATGCCTCTGGCACGCAGAGGAGGAATCTGAATAGCTATCTGAACAAATCCAGAGAAAAGGACTACAACCGCTACGAAAAAGACCTGCTGTTGGGGTTTAATTTTCAACACCCAGCCGGTGACTAATAAGCTTGTAATAATAAATGTATTTAACACGATCGGCGCCGCGGCAGGTGTGGCAAAATGTCTGTGTACATTAAGAATGCCTGCCAGAATTGCCACTATACAGATACATATCATATACGGCAGCATAATTGAACATAATAGCAGCCCGAGCCGTGGGCCGGTTCTGGTTTCGAAAAAGCTGTAATAGCTCCATACCAGGACCTGTCCTATGATGACAATGGCCGCAAGTAATACGAAAAGGACTGTTACCGAGGTGCTGGCTAAGCGTTTTGCCTGCTCCGGATTGCTGTGAAGCTGTTCGCTGTAAACGGGAATAAGAGATGCCGAAGCTGCGCCTTCTCCAAAGAGTCTTCGTGCGAGATTTGGAATCTTAAAGCCCATTGTCCAGGCTGACATCAACCAGCCAGCACCTAAAAAATGGGCGAAAGCCATATCCCGCAACATACCGAATACTCTGCTGATTGCCGTTATGGAAGCAATTTGTCTGAAGCCTTTTATCATAGGAAATTCAAAAATAAAAAATAAAAAAATTAAAATTGTGGAATTGCCGCTTTGCAGCAATGACCTCCTCAATTTTGCACTTTGCATTTTGCTTTATTCATTTATTTTTTTGGTGCTACTGTAAAAGGCCTGCACCGTCCGATGTTATTTAATAAACCTATGGAGGCCATACTAACCAACAGGCTTGAGCCGCCATAGCTTATCAGCGGTAAAGTCAGACCTGTTATGGGCATAAGTCCAAGGGTCATGCTCACATTTACTATAATCTCGACGACAAACATTGCGACAATACCGACTGCTAACAATTTGCCGAACGGGTCGCTATTGTGCACTGCGATTTCCAGTCCGCAGCTAACGATAATAGTATAAAGCGCAAGCAAGACCAGGCAGCCCAGAAAACCCCATTGCTGGGCAATAATGGCAAAGATGAAGTCATTGTGTCTGGCTTCCAGGAAGTCGTATTTGACAAAGGGGCCTTGCCGAAAACCGTATCCTTTGACACCGCCGGAAGCAACCGCGTATTTTGAGCGAATCAGATGCCAGCCCCAATCACTTTTCCATTGCTTTTCACTGAATTTTGTCCCGACAAGAACCTGGCCCAACCATGGGTGCTTCTCGGCCTTTTCACGAACCCAGGTGTTTTGCAGTACGACGCTGCTGATTCTTATTCGTTGATAGGTTCTTATTTTATGCCATAGCAAGGGACTAACCAGAAGTGCCATAAGTATAATAATCAGCAGATGTTTGACCTTTGCACCGGCCACAAACAGCATTGTAAACAATATTGGCATCATTAATAGCACTGTACCCAGGTCAGGCTCAAACAGGATAAGGACCATTGGCAGAAGGGTTAGAGTAAAAGGGCCGATTAGGGCGCTAAGACTACGATAATTGCTGCGATAGCGCAGATACCAGGCCAAAACCACTATGTATGCGAGTTTGCAGAACTCTGAGGGTTGGATACTAGGCAGTTTTGGAAGCACAATCCAGCGGTGTACCCCTTGTCTGCTGGGCGGCGCAAAAGGCAACTCGACCAGATACCTGCTGACCAGCAAGTAAGTCAGCAGAACAAGCACTCCGGCGAAAAACCAGTAGCTTATCGAGCCTAAACGCCTGTAATTGACCAAGTTAACTGCTATAAAGCCGAATATGGCGACTACGGTGTATTTCACCTGCATTTTCCAGAGATTGCCCAGATTACCGGTCTGACTGGCCGAGCTTAGTTCCGCGGGATTACCAACAGAATAGATAGTAGCTATGCCGATGCAGACCAGGATTAAAGTAGCCGCCAGCAGGCATAGTCTTACAATTATCAGTCGTCCTTTTAGAAAGTTGTACATAATGGCAACATTAACATAGAAACATTAAAAATGCATACACATACTATAAAGTTGTAAAAAAACTTACTTTTTGTGCGGCAAGGGAGCACAAATTCGCTATTTGTTGAATTTAGCTTTACGCAATTAAAAAAAAACAAATATAACAATCTAAACTGATGGACCGGATAGAGACCGTTGACCTTACCAAACTGAAGTGGCCATTTACCAGCTTTTCTATGTGTTAAATCGGGCAATTATATCTAAAATTCTGATTTTTTCCGGTTTTTTTTATTTCTTTTTAACTTTTACACAAACTCGTGGTGTTTTGTGCTTAATTTTCGTCTATAGGACCATTGGTAATTTATTTCTTTGTGTGTTTTCTTTGATTGCCGGGAACAGGAGTTCCAATGGATTTTCAGGCTAAATTTCCGGATTTTCGTAAATTTCTCTTGAAATATATAAAAACTTCTGTTAGGATAATATTGATCTTCACCAATTAGAACTTGTGCTATTATTGCAGGGCACGTATTTTCGCTTAATCAGCGAGAAAGGAGGATGCACAGGGCAAGGATTGTATAGATTTCCGGCTACTCCTGCCGGTGGCTGGGGCGCTATGTTCAATGATAAAAGTACTTTGCGTCATAATGAACAGGCGTGCTTAATATTTTTTGTCAAGGCAGGAAACAAAACCAAGAGGCCAGAGTATGTTTCTCTGCGCAGAGCAAATGAGAAGAAAGGGGTTGTACTATGAGAAAATTATTTTTTGTTCTGGTTGTGGCAGTGCTCACTTCACCAGTGTGGGCGACGGTTAGAATTACTGCCACTGCCCTGAACGATGGAGTAGTCGCGATTGACTACTCGTCGGATGAGACTGAACTGGTCAGAGCGTTTGCTCTGGACATTACAGTTGACGCCGGTACTATTGATGCTATTAGTGATTTCGAGAAGGGTGACAACAACAACGGTTACGGCATTTTCCCGGGTAATTTCAGTCTGTACATTACTGTGGACCCTGTGACCGGTGAAGTCAGCGATTGGAATGTGGCCGGTTATTCGCCCGTGGCTGATGGTAATGATCCGGGTGCGCTTGGCGGCCTGGGTACGAATGGTATCACAAT
>CAZWME010000301.1:0-1439 GCA_964634515.1 uncultured Pirellulales bacterium
CTCGCTCCCAGCAGATAAGATTGAGGAAGTACAGAAGGCTTCGGCCGAGGCGGGTAGAGCGACCGAGTTCGCCTACCTTTTGGATCATTTGGAGGAAGAACGCAAACAGGGCATTACGATTGATACAACTCAGGTTTTTTTCAAAACTTCCAAAAGGCATTATGTGATAATTGATGCACCGGGACATGTAGAATTTGTTAAGAACATGATTACCGGTGCTTCCCAGGCGGAGGCGGCTGTTTTAATAATCGATGTCGCCGAGGGTGTCAGAGAACAGACCAAACGACACTCCTATATGCTATCGCTGCTCGGATTGAATCAGGTTGTTGTTGTCTTGAATAAAATGGATCTTGTAGATTTCTCCAAAGAACGTTTTGACACTGTCAAGAAAGATATAGGGAAATTTCTCGAATCAATACACATCCAATCAAGTATCTATATTCCAATTTCTGCAATCAGAGGTGATAACATCACAAGGAAGTCTGATAACATGGACTGGTATCGTGGTCCGACGTTTCTGGAGAGTTTGGACACTTTGCAGAACAGGCAGCTACCTGAAGACAAACCCTTGCTTTTCCCCATCCAAGACGTCTATAAGGTCAGAGACAAAAGAATCAACGTCGGCAGGATTGAATCCGGTACCATCGAGAAAGGAATCGAGATAAAAATCATGTCAACCGGCCAGGTAACAAGAGTCAATTCAATCGAAAAATTCCACGAAAAACCCGATAAAGCGATTGCCGGCGAATGCATTGGCCTTACAACTACCGACTCGGTTTTTCTGGATCGCGGCAACGTAGTGTGTTTACCTAACATAGAACCAACCTTGACCAACAGGATTGCTGCTAATATCTTCTGGATGACAAAGCGTGGCTTTGGCAAAGACGAGAAAATGACCATAAGATGTGCTACCCAGGAAACAAGTTGTAAGATCGAAAGTATCAACAAAAGGATCAATTCTTCAACATTGGAACTCATTGAGAAAAATGCCGAAGTACTGAAGAATCTTGAGGTTGGTGAAGTCATTATCAAAACCAAAAAACCCATCGCTATCAAAAACTTTAACGACGTTCAAGAATTGGGGCGGTTTGTCCTCGTTAGCGATGAGAACACATGCGCAGGTGGAATAATAACCGGGGCGGATTGACTCTATGGCCAAAAATTCAAAAACTGTAATAATAGGCCTGGATGGAGTGCCTTTTAACTTGCTCAATGATTTAGCCGAGTCAGAAGTAATGCCTAATACTGCTTCGTTAATTGCGAATGGAACATTTAAAAAGATGCAGTCCTCTATCCCTGAAGTTTCCTCTGTCGCATGGTCATCTATTATTACAGGGAGGAATCCTGCCGAACATGGGATTTATGGGTTTATGGATTTATACCCCAATTCCTATAAAATGAGATTTCCTAACTACAGCGATTTGAAAGCAAGCCCGTTC
>CAZWME010000301.1:1449-6319 GCA_964634515.1 uncultured Pirellulales bacterium
GGAAAATCTGTTATCATTAACGTTCCCTCCACTTACCCCGTCCGGGAAATGAACGGTGTACACATCTCCGGATTTGTGTCAATCGACCTACAAAAAAGTGTTTACCCTTCCTCTTTGATACCTAAACTGAAAGAGCTGAATTATCGCTTAGACGTCGATTCGCAAAAAGCACATCAATCAATGGATGATTTTCTAACCGATCTGGACAAAACCCTGGATGCCCGGATCGGAACATACCAATATATATGGGACAACGAGGATTGGCAGATTTTTATGCTCATTTTTACGGGAACAGACCGATTGATGCATTTCCTATGGGAAGCCTATGAAGATAAAAATCACAAATATCACGACGCATTTCTGAACCACTTTCGTAAAATAGACAAGGCCATTGGCGAAATTAGCGAACGACTTTGTGAAGATGATTCACTTCTTATTCTGTCCGATCATGGCTTTGAGCGGCTCGATAAGGAAATCTATATTAACTTCATATTGCAGAAAGAAGGATTTCTAAAGTTTAGTTCAAGTCAGGAACGAAGCCTTGTCAGTATTGACTACTCGACGAAGGCTTTTGCACTTGATCCTGCAAGAATATATATCAATGAAAAAGGCAAGTATCCTCAGGGCTCTGTTGATAAGAAAGACAGCCAATCTGTTGTCAAGGATTTAGAGGCATTGTTTACCTCACTGGAAGTTGATAATAATAGAGCAATAAGAGGAGTATATCGGAAAGAAGATATATTTTCCGGACCTCTATTGGACGAGGCGCCTGATTTAGTATTAGTAGGAGCTTCCCATTTCGACTTAAAGGCCAGTGTAAAAGCCACACAGGTTTCAGATAAAGGTATCTTTTCCGGAAAGCATGTCCAGGACACAGCATTTCTTTTAGTTAAAGATAACTGTTGTAAGAATGTCGTGCCCGAAAGGCCCCATGTTTGCGATATACGCAAAATAATTGAAAGTATTGTGTAAAAAGAATAATTAAATATTGCTTCGCAATTTCAAGCTTTGATTTTGAATGGGAATGTGATACGATAATAGAAAAGGAGTGTTTGTTCTAATCACGGAAGTACGGTCTGTTATTATTGATAAAACGGATAGTGTATTGATCAGTTAGATGGCTTTTAGTGTCAGATTTTCGTCCGTTTTTGTCCACAAAACTGTTCGAACTGACGCCGAATCCATAATGAGAATATGAGTCGGAAAAGCCTATCTTCTCTGCCTAAGGAAAGGGAAAATATGGGTAAGCATGTAAATACATTTGGGGCTAATATACCAGGTATACTAGTTTTGTATCTGTTCACAATGGTAACGATATCGGGATGTGCGTCCAGTAAGATATCGACCTTGCAACCTAATGATATATTGGCCATGAATAGTCGAAACGAAAGTGAGGCTTATGTTCTTTGGCCAGGTGACACTGTTGCTGTTAAACTTCTCTATAACAATGAGCTCAACGACGATGTTGTTATAAGGCCTGACGGCATGATTTCCCTTCAGCCTATAGGTGATGTCAAAGCGGCCGGCTTGAAACCTGCTCAACTGGATTCAGTACTCACCCGAGAGTTTTCCAATGTTCTATATGTGCTTAGTGAAGGAGACAAAATTGCCGTTAAGCTTCCGAATAATGATAAGTTTAATGACGAATTTATTATAAGACCTGATGGCACAATTTCCCTGCAACAGGTAGGTGATGTTAAAGCAGCGGGTTTAACACCAGCTCAACTGACCTCCTTACTTATCGACAAGTATTCTAAGTTTCTGAACTCGCCAGAAATAGTAGTTGAGGTAGAAAACATCAAGCTGCCAGAATTAACCGTTATGGTCAGGAGTTTTGCATCACAGAAGATTTATGTAGGGGGTGAGGTAACCAGACCAGGAATGATCCCGATCAATGGAATATTAAGAGCACTTGATGCAGTAATTCAAGCCGGTGGGCCCGCAGACACTGTTGAATTAAAAAAGGTGGTTCTTATCAGATATAACTATTCACAGGAACCTAATATCTATCACCTAAACATGAAAAAGATTATGGCCGGTCAGTTCCCTGATATAAGATTGCGACCTTACGATGTAATATACCTTCCCAAGACTGGGATAGCTGAAGCGAGCCTGATTATGAAACAATACATACACAGTATAATACCAGTTCAATTCAACTTAATTTATAATGTAAGCCCAGAGGTAACAGTAAAAAACTAAGAAGCTTAGGAAGTTGGAGGAGTTTTCCGATGATACCAAACAGAGTGTTGATTACAGGATGCGGCGGTATGTTGGGTGATGCAGTTTATCCATATTTTACTTCGAAGTATGAAAGCGTACTGGCCAGCGACAAAAGACAAAATGGGGAATGGTTAATGCAACTGGATGTGCGAGATGACGTACATCTGAGCAAAGTTTTTAGAGATTTCAAGCCAGATGTCGTTATCAATCTTGCGGCCGAAACTGATTTGGAATATTGTGAGATGCACTCCGACATCGCTGAGGACACAAACTCTCTTGCAACTAAAACTATTGCCAAGCTTTCCGAGGAGTACGGTTCGACCTTGGTTTATATCAGTACCGCCGGTGTCTTTGACGGCCTTAAGAACGGTTTCTATACAGAACAAGATCAACCAAATCCGATCATGGTGTACGGTCAGACCAAATATCAAGGAGAGCTTCACGCATTAAAACATTGTTCTAAGAGCTTTGTAGTTCGGGCAGGATGGATGATGGGAGGGGGTCGAAATAAAGAAAAGAAATTTATTTATAAGATCCTTCAACAAATTGCAGAGGGGAAAAAAGAGCTCTATGCCGTGGTTGACAGATGGGGCACTCCCACTTACACCTATGATTTTGCTATGAATCTTTCTATGCTCCTGGAGAGCAAGCAATACGGAATTTATCATATGGTGTGTGAGGGTAAGGGAACCCGTTACGATGTAGCCCAAGAGATTTTGCGAACATGTAAAAGGCCGGATATCAAGTTAAATGCTGTAGATTCCGAGTTCTTCAAGAAAGAATATTTCGCACCCCGGCCTATATCAGAGATGATGTATAACAGTAACTTGAGAAAGCTCGGATTAAACTATATGCATCCGTGGAAAAAGTGCCTGCGGAACTATATCGAAAAGCATTTTCCTGATTACATAAGTCGAGCGAAGAAACGACCTATTGCCGTGGACAAGAAATCCACGATTCGAATTGAAGAGATAAAACGACGGACAAAAAAGATTCAGAATACCGGCAGAGAAACAATTACCCAAGAGGGGTAATATCCGCTCGTCGAAAACGAATCTCGTATAGCCGATGTTAGACTAAGTAGTTGCGACTGCAAAATAACACAACCGACAGTCATTGTAGTTATTGATAGAATTCTGTAATATTCCGCTTAATAAGTCGGATTAATGTGAAAAAGTGAGAGATCCTATCACGACCAACAAATACAAAATGCGAAGCAATTAAAATGCAAAAGTATTTGCGAGGATTGGAATTGTGGTCGCTAACAAAGAATGCGATGCAAAGTCCAGTTTCAGCCGTAAATCAGGACAAATATTCGAGTGGTAAGAGCAAGGGAGCTTGAAAAAGGAGGGTAAAAATGAAATTTGTGTTTTTTAAACCAATGACGCAAATAATTACTCAAGGGCAACTTTATATTATTGCGTTTTTGGAAAAGAATGTTTATCGGAGTAAAGATGCGTATCCGACAAAAGGAAGGGCACACAGATGAAAGTGACTCTGATATCGACATACTCAGACATTCATGCATTTGGAATAAGAACTTTGTCAGCATGTCTTAAGAGAGAAGAAGGATGTGATGTTCAGCTCATGTTTTTGACAAAACTTATGTTAAATAGTTATAAAGACACGACGTTAAATGAGATTGTTAAGCTTTCAGAGGAATCTGATTTGATAGGGATTTCGCTGATGTCAAATTTTTTCGAAAACACCGTTCAAATTACTCAAAGTTTAAAGGAAAATTTGAGTATTCCCATAGTGTGGGGGGGTATCCACCCTACAATACGACCTGCTGAATGCTTAGATTACACAGATATGGTCTGCATAGGTGAAAGTGAAGAAACGTTGGTAGAAGTAGTAAGAAACATGAGAGGCGGGAAAGATTTTCATAATGTCCAGGGCATATGGTTCAAAGACAAGGAAAAAATCGTCAAAAATAAATTACGGCCATTAATTCAGGACTTGGATTCGATTCCATTCCAAGATTATGACTATGAAGCTCATTACACGCTGAGTCATGGACATATTCGCAAAATGGATAAAGATTTGTTAAAGGTACAGATGGGCGCAACTTACTCAACCCTGCCTACCAGAGGGTGTCCTTTTGGGTGCACATATTGTTGCAATAACAAGTTTAATAAAATGTATCGTAAACCAATAAGAAAAAGGAGTGTAGACAACATAATCAAAGAGTTGATGATAGTAAAAAGTAAATTGCCTTTCATAGAACTTATTAGGTTCGCCTCTGATTCCTTTTTCATCTACGGTAAAGAAGAGATTGTTGATTTTGCGAAAAAATACAAGGAAAATATAGGAATACCTTTGCAGATCACTGGAATGACCCCGGATATCACCAGAGAGAAACTTTCGCCTCTCGTAGATGCGGGTTTGATTTCTGTAAGAATGGGTATAGAAACAGGGGCTGAACGCACGAAAAGATTATATAAGCGACATCATTCCAATCAACAAGTTGAAAAAGCAGTTAGACTGATAAATGAGTTTAAAGATAAAATTAGATTACCGGCATATGATATTATTCTTGATAATCCTTGGGAGACTGAGGATGACTTAATTGAAACCCTCATGTTCTTAAGTAAACTTCCAACACCCTATGGACTAATACTTTGTTCTTTGACTTTTTTTCCAGGAA
>CAZWME010000302.1:0-6318 GCA_964634515.1 uncultured Pirellulales bacterium
GGTAATGGAACGAACTTCTCTTTTGCGGACGGGCACAGTGAATACTGGAAGTGGAAGGACCCACGGACAATAAAGTTCGCGCGAGGTGAAATAAGCGCACAGTCTTCGGTACCTGATAATGAGGATTTGTACAGAGTGCAGAAGGCTGTTTGGGGTGAATTAGGTTATACACCGAACCGTTAGCAAACGGTGTTTTTTGATTGAAACTTAAAAGGGGGGATTATTTTTTTATTTTTTCAGCGCGATTGTGTACATATGATTCGCGCATCGCAATGTAAGGTTCCAAAAAAGCGGCCTTGAAATCCTCATATGCTTCTATGTGAAAAGAGCTTTGATTTATACCCTTCGTGGCTGAAATAATGATGGAAGTCTCGCGGGGCCTGACATATCGAACAGGATTTAAGAAAACATCGCCTACCATACCAAGGGAATCGCGTACGGTCGATGGACCTAAAAACGGCCAGACGATATAGAAGCCGCTGTCCATACCATATACGCCAAGTGTCTGTCCCATGTCCTCCCAGGTTGGCTCAAGTCCATACTGGTCTCTGGCCGGGTCGCCGAAACCCAGGACACCTACCGTTGTATTTACCAAAAAGCGGCGCAGCTCAATATCAGCGGCCGGGCCTTTTCCCTGGAGCAGGCAGTTCACATACCGAACGGGTGTGCCTATATTCTGGAAGAAATTTCTTATGCCGATTCGAGCCGGTTCGGGAGCAACCGCCTTATACGTTTGTGCAACGGGCTTGAATATCAAGAAGTACAGGGTGTCATTGAGGCCGAACATTACTCGATTAAAACCCTCCAGCGGGTCATCTATTTCAATTTGCCCCTCATCAAGCTCATCCTCCAGCAAATCAAATTCCTCATCAGTAAAAGATTCTTCCTCCGCCTCGGCAGCGCCGGAGCCGATAAGGCCGCCTTGTGCATTTGCTGAGGTCCCTGCGACAGTGTTGGCTGAGGGAGACTTGTCAGAGACTGCGCAGCCGGCAGTTAGAACTACTAAGATAACAACAGCCCAGGATTTTAGTTTCATTTTTTCCTTATTAATAATCGTCTTTGATGCTTTTAATGCCATCATATAGTTATCGGTCGGTATTCTCAAGTTCTTTACCAAAAGGTTTGACAAGAATCAGCATTTGCGGCAGGAGTGTGAGAGCGCCAAGCAGCGCCATCAACATGGCCAATCCTGTCAGCAGGCCGAAATAGACACTTGGAATGAAATTGGACATTGCCAGTATTGAAAAACCGATGATAATAGTAACGGAGGTGTAATACATGGCATGGCCGATGCTTCTGTGGCATCGATGCATTGTATTTAAATAATTTCGATTTTTGTTAAATTCATCTTTGAACCTGTGGATATAGTGTATGGTGTCATCGACGGCGATTCCTATGCTGATAGCCGCGATAGTTATTGTCATCATATCCAGAGGAATGTTCAGCCAGCCCATAACACCGAGCACGGCTGTAACGGACAACACGTTTGGGAGCAGGGCTATCAGGGCTATTTTCAACGACCTGAACAGTACCAGAAACATCGCGGCGAGCAACAGTACAGTAATACCCAATGTGAGTATCTGCGAATCGAAGAGGCTTTGCAGCATGTTATTGTACAGGACCAACATGCCGGACAGATGGATATTTTCTTCGTTAAGCTTGGGCATGCCGGTCAGGTCTTTGTTAATCCTGATCAGCAGATCGTTGCGTTTGAGAGACTTATCGGAATCTCTGACTCGCACCCAGAAGCGTGTCTGATTATTCTTTACAGAGACATAGGGCCTGACGAGCATGGTCTTGAATTTTTCGGGGGTCTCACTATAGAGCAGAGCAAGCTCAAGACTGTCCAGAGGTTTGCCGCTGTTTAATTTCTCAGTAACTGACAACAAAGTAGCCAACGATAATACCTTTCCGGTTTCTGGCAGGTTGTCGAGATAATTGTGGACTTTTTTTACGCGTTCCATCTTTGCGGAGTTAAACCAGTATTTCTCATCCGTCGCGGCCTGGTCATATTCATCGAACTCGTCGAACTCGTCGAATTCATCGAACTCATCCGAGTCATCTTCACTTTCGGCTGCCACAGTTTCGGCGGGTGGGGGTTGCGTTTCGGTCTGCTTAAAATCTATTACTATGTCCAGAGGGGTGGTACCGCCCAGTTTCTGGTCGATTACTTTCATGCCCTGGTAAATCTCTGTGGTTTTGTGAAAATAATCGATAAAACTGTTTTCCACATTTAATTTAGAGATACCAATAAGACTGGCGACAAGTAGCAAGCCGCTAACAACTACTATCAGTGAGCCGTGTCGCTCGGTAAATCTTGCCAAGATGGATGTTAATGAAAAGCGCCATTCTTTTTTGCCGGGCGGCTTTTCTCCGGGTATCAGCATCAGCACGGTGGGAAAAAGCAGGAACGTAACTATCAGGGAGACAATCAAACCGGCAATCATCATCCAGCCGAACATGATGACCGGCAGGATGTCACAAAGCACCAGAGAGCCAAAACCGGCTATCGTGGTCAGTACCGCATATACACAGGGCTTTAGCTTCAGACGAACTGTATCGAAAATCAACTGACGAGTAGTGGCCTGAGGATTTTGGACAAGCAGCTCCCTGAAACGTACAATCAGATGTATCACCATAGCCAGGGTGATAATCAACTGCAAAGAGATGAAATTGGATGATATGACCGTAACCTCCCATCCAAACCATCCCAACAGCCCAATCATACAGACTACCGAAACCAGGCAGCAGAGTATCGGCAGGAATATCCAGCGTTTTCTTTTGAAAATGATAAAGAGCATAAGAATCAGAAAGAGCAGGACGCCGAGTCCAAAGACCTTCAAATCTTTCTTAATGAAGGTTATCATGTCGTCCGCAATCATACCGACGCCGCCGAGAAACAGCTCCGCATCCGAGCGATAGTTATCCATAATAGAGCGTATCACCATGATATTTTGATGGCGCCGTGTTCTCAAGAGGTCCTTACGCAGGCGGTATTGCTCAGTTAAACTTTTCAGCTCGGTATGTTCTGCAGGAGTCAATGAACCGGAATTTTTTTTCCACTGCAACTCGTTGCGTTGCTCTAACAGGCCGCGATAAACATCATCATCCGACAAATAGACCAGCAGAGCAGTGGTCTTTAAATCCGAGCTTATCAAAAGATTTTGATAAAGAGGACTCTGGCGAAGTTCGGTTCTTGCCATTTCCCTGTCGGCCGTAGCGGACTCAAGTGTGGGCAGATCGCCCGTAAGCTCCTTGATAGAAACCGGCGGACTTTCCAGCAGAGGGACATCCAGAATTGAAAGTACCGATTCGACGTTTTCCAAAGACAGCAAGTCGTCTCGCAACCGAGATAAGGTGCTCAGCGTATCCGGCGAGAACAGGTCGTCTCGTGGCGTATATGTCAGGACAAGAAAGCTTCGTTGTCCATAACGGGAGCTGATTATACGCGCATATCGCAGGGACTCGTCATTTTCCAGAACTAAAGTTTCAGCCGAAGCGTCCAGCCTGAAACGTCTTGCCTGGAAGCCAAGAAAGGCAACTACAATCAGCAGACAAAAAATGATTGACTTAGGATATTCCAGGACCACTCGGTCGAAAAAAACTGCTGTTGCTGATCGATGTTTCGTCATAATATGGTGCCTGCTCAGTATGTCGGGGATCAATCATCCGGCGGCTTCTCCAGGCGAGAAAGAAGCTCCTTAACAGTGCCGTGGCTAAGTATTTCATCGAATTGAGAGCGGTATGTCAGAAGAACGCTGACACCCTGTATTTCCACATCATATATTTTCCAGGATTTTCCCACCTTGCGAAACTTGTACAATATGGCCACCTTTTTATCCTTATATATCAGTTCCGTGGGGATGTAGTAAGTGCTTTTCTTTTTCTCTGTGGGTTTTAACAATAGTTTTTCATCTTTGTAAAGCGCGATTTTTTTCCAATACGATCTCTTAAGCCGTTCACTAAAAAGCCGAGTAAATTTCTCGCGTTGCTGTGTGTCTAATTTTGGCCAGTGCTTTCTACCCAATGAAAGCTTGGCCATCAGCGGGAATTCAAATATCGGAGTTACGATTTTACTGATTTTCTTTTCTTTGACTTTCTGGTCGATGTCCTTGTTCCGAAGGATCGTAACAACTGCTTCCCATTTTTTCCTTAAGATTTCACTTGGGTCCTTAGGATTATTAGGATCATTGGGGTCGTTACTATCGGCTACGGCAGGCTGAAAAATAACCAGGAAAAAGAGGCATGAACATAACATTATGAGCCAAAATCCATTCCGGCTGACTTTACCCATTTTAAGGCACTCCCTTTCTCTTTATAAGACAAAACAACAAACGATTTTCATTCGTTCATTAAGAATAGTTTATTCCGGTCTTTTGTCAATCTTCAAAAGGCACGCTCGCCGAATAGTTCGGCGCTTCCTGGGTTATTTGTATATCATGTGGGTGAGACTCGCTGACCGAAGCAGCGCTTATGCGAACAAACCGGCTGTTTTTCATGAGCTGTTCAATATTTCGTGCTCCGCAATAACCCATACCGGCCCTGAGTCCCCCCACGAGTTGATAGACAAAATCGCTGAGTGTACCGCGATAGGGCACCCTTCCTTCCACGCCTTCCGGTACAAGCTTGCTTCTTTCAGTCGAGCTGTTTTGCCCGTATCTTTCGGCGGAACCTTTGACCATGGCTCCTAAAGAGCCCATCCCTCTGTATTCTTTGAACTGCCTTCCTTTATAGATAACGAGTTGTCCGGGACTTTCTTTTAGTCCGGCAAACAAGGAGCCTATCATGACACTGGAAGCCCCGGCGGCAATCGCCTTGCTTATATCACCGGACTGCCTGATACCGCCGTCGGCAATAACGGGCACATTATGCTTTTGCCCGACCTTTGCACAGTTGATAATAGCCGAAACCTGAGGCATTCCGACTCCGGAAATCACCCTGGTGGTACAAATCGCTCCGGGTCCGATTCCAACCTTCACAGCGTTTGCACCGGCATCAATCAAATCCTCCGCCGCTTCAGTAGTGGCGATATTACCGGCAATTACATCGATATCATATTTTGATTTTATCTTCTTTACGGTATCGATAACGTTCTGTGAATGGCCGTGTGCGGTATCGACAACAATAATATCGACATCAGCCACTATCAGGGCCTCGATACGCTCATACTCGTGAACGCTCACGGCTGCACCGACACGCAGTCGTCCCCTGCGGTCCCTGGCAGCTATGGGATATTGCAGAACGCGGTCGATGTCCCTCATGGTAATCAGTCCCGCCAATTCGTCATCTCCTTCAATCAGCAGCAGTTTTTCGACCTTATGTTTCTGTAGAATCTCCTTTGCCTGTTCAAGAGTAGTCCCGGCCGGACCTGTAACAAGATTGTTCTTTGTCATTATAGAGCTTATCTCGACGTCATAGTCTTTGAGAAACTTCAAATCTCTTCGTGTCAGAATTCCCACGAGCTTTTTTCCATCGACTATTGGGATGCCGGAGACGTTCTGCTCTTTCATCAGCTTCTGTGCTCTCCTGACAGGCTGGCCCGGTGACAAAGTCACCGGATCGATAATAACACCATGTTCCGAGCGTTTGACCTTTGCCACTTCCCTCTGTTGCGCTTCAACGGAGAGGTTTTTATGAATTATGCCAATTCCGCCATCCTGTGCCAGTGCTATCGCCAGTGCCGCCTCAGTAACCGTATCCATAGCAGCCGAGACAATCGGTATATTTATCGTAATATTGTTTGTTAATTGTGTTCGGGTGTCCGCCTGGCTCGGCACAAAATCGCTTTTGGCAGGTATCAGCAACACATCGTCGAAGGTTATACCTTCAGCGACAATCTTACTCTTATCCATTTTTGGCTCCAACAAGCAGTACCAGCCCCCGCGTCAGGCCGACGTGAGCCGGGGCGGTAGGCAGTTCTCATTCCTGCATAATATTGATTACAGAGTATAATAACGCCGCCCACAACCGTCAAACCTATTTTCCCCGAAATTAACTTATCAGAGTCGATACTGATATTTACTCTGTCTTGCACCGAGGTCTTTGTTTAGTTGCCGGGATCACTTTTGGAGTTTTCTTTTAATTGTTAAATCGGCAATGTCAGCAATTATCAATTAAAAAAGGGCCCGTACCGAAACAAATCAGTATAGGCCCCAAATTAACAAATCTGCCACGTTCGCTGCACAATTTTACTTAACAGCCAAATGCCGCATTAGGGTGCAGGTGGATACAGACGGATATCGTCAAAGTACATCACACCTGTTCCGCCGGTAACCGAGCTAAGGCCAAGGGTAATCGAATTTACATTTGCAAGGTTGA
>CAZWME010000303.1:0-6311 GCA_964634515.1 uncultured Pirellulales bacterium
CCAGGTCAACATAACCATCATATTTAAGCTGTTCAAGAAATCCGCTGGCATTAATTCGTGCAAACGAAGCTGTTACATCGAGTTTATCGAAACGTATTTTTTTCTTATCGGTTGAAATCTGAAGCTTGCCTGTAACCGGCTCAGAAAGAGCAAGCTTCTTGTCTTCGATGGTGCCGGCCAATTCGTTGAGATTTACCTGGCCGTTAAGCTTGCTGCGATTTGCCGTAATATTTCCGCTCAATTTACCCGAGGTGACCTTCATTTCCTCTTTGATGCCAAATGTGTGCGGCATTTGAGAAAGAACTGCGGCGGCATCAAGCTCGAAATCGGCACTCAAGCTCACATCCGACTCGGATGTCAAAAAGTCTGACCAGGAACTAAACGTAGTGGGAACCATTCCCCCTGCTTGCCCAACAAGCCAGTCGCTGTCGAAATGAAATTGCTCGATGTTTATCAATTGCTGTTGGCTTTTAAGCTTCACATCAACATTTAATTGATTTGTTTTCAGATTGTCGCCATTTAGCGCAGGCCCGGTCACATCCAGATTCTTTGCTTTGATTGAGCCGGTCAAAATTTCGAAGTTACCATCATTAATTACCGCGTTTATATCTGCAGAAACAAATCCTTTGGCTTGAACATCGATATTAGCCAATTCAAGAATCGATCCCAAAGATTCGAGATCCAGGTCATTAACTTCTACAATCAAATCACCAGTAGTTCCTTTAAGGGACCAGCCTCTTATCGCCTTATCAGGTTTAATTTTGCCTTCCGCGTGAATCCGTGACTTCTGGGCCTTACTGTTGACCACAACCAGGTTGATATCAAAATCTGTTTGCCTGCCCAGCGGTCGCAAACTCAGCCTGGAGTTTATCTGCGAGAACTCAACGGTTTTTGCTCTCGAATCCGTCAATTTAAAATTGCCGTCGTTAACCTCTACATCCATAACAAGGGCAAGATATCCGGCTTTGGCGGGATTCGACTTGGATACGCCCACAGATCCACTTTCACTTACAGGTTGATCTTTGAGATTTACGCTTACCTGAGGCTGGTCAATTGTCGTTTGGCCGAAGGAAAGATTGCCTCTCAGAATTGAACCGTAGCGGGGCTTCGTGGTGATTTGCTTGACCTGCACGGATATTGTTTCTGCATTATCGTTAAAACTAAGGCTCGAAACACTGATTCCTTTGAACCAGCTCATTGAAAGTCCCGCGAAATCTACCCGCCCGTCAATTGATTTGTTGATTTTACCTGATACGAAACGATTGCCTCCCTCGGATGAAATGAATGCGGGCACAAACAAAAATACCAGCACAATCAAAATAACGACAAATATCAATAGCAGCTTGATTATCTTTGTCGCGCTATTTTTTCGCGGTTTAGCTTTTGATTTCTTTTCTTCCTGCACCATTCTAAAACCCCCAAAATATGGTTGGTAAACAAAAGCACAAGGCCATTATACAATAACTCACGCCGTTATGAGATATGAACTTGTGCCAAAACTAATCGAGTATTATTTCGTCCGATTTATGTTTGATGAGTCCGTCAACCTTGTCGGAGTATTTCTTGGTAATATCATCAGCCTGCTTCTTGCCGTTTTTAAGGTCGTCTTCGGTGATGAGCTTGTCTTTCTGCTGTTTTTCGAGATGTTTAATGGCGTCTCTTCGTATGTTTCGAATCCCAACCTTTGTCTGCTCACCTGTTTGTCTGGCCTGCTGGACAAGCTGTTTTCTTCTTTCCCCGCTTAGCGCCGGGATATTAAGCCTGATTACTTTACCGTCCACAATCGGTGCGATGCTGAGGTCACTGGCCTTGATAGCCTTTTCGATTTCCTTAAGTGAGGCAGGGTCGAAAGGCTTGATTACAATCATATCGACCTGAGGTGCCGCAAGCGTTGCCATCTGTTTCAATGGTGTCGGAGTTCCATAGAAATCGGCCTTTATGTGTTCAACCAGTACCGTATAAGCCATTCCGCTGCGAATGGTTTTTAGCTCATCATGGAGGAATTCTAAGGCCTTTTTAATTTTGGATTCGCTCTCAGAGAGTATTTCATTAACGGACATCTTCTTTCCTCACTTGGTATTTCAATTCGCTATTGACGCATCGTTATTTTAGTACCGACCGGCTCACCACAAATGGCCTTTGTTATGTTGCCCTTCTCGAAAATATTCAAAACAATAATCGGAATATTGTTGTCCCGGCAGAGAGTTATGGCAGAATGGTCCATCACTCTAAGTTTTTGCTCCAATACCTGGTCATAAGACAATTGTGTGTAAAACTGAGCATCCGAATTCTTCTCCGGGTCATCGCTGTAAACGCCCTGGACTTTTGTTGCTTTTATCAGAAGGCCAACATCAAGTTCCGAAGACCGCAAAGCAGCACAGGTATCGGTAGTAAAAAAAGGATTTCCAGTTCCACCTGCCAGTATCGCTATTCTTCCGCGCTCAAGGTGCCGAAGGGCCCGTCTGCGAATAAAGGTCTCACACATTGCGGGAACCTCAATTGCACTGAGCACCCTCGTTGGCTGACCAAGCTTCTCAAGCGTCTCCTGCAGCGCACAGGCATTGATAATGGTTGCCAACATCCCCATATAATCTGCCGTGTTTCGCGGGATATGACTGGCCTGCGAGAAGGTCTCCCCCCTAAGGAAATTACCGGCGCCCACCACGACGGCGACCTGCGGGCCAATTTTGCATATCTGCGATATCCTCTCGGCAATTGACTCAAGTGCGGCGCCGTCAATACCAAATTCGCCGGGCCTGCAAAAACTCTGGCCGGAAAGTTTCAACAATATGCGATTATATTTGCTCTCTGCCATTTATTCCTCATCTCCCGTCAGAACAAAAAGCGGACTTGTTAGTCTCATAAACCCTATTCTATATCACAGTTTTAGAAAAGCGTTTCTTAACCAACTTCAAATCGGACAAACTTTTTTATTTTAGCCTCACCTCCGGCCTGTTTGGCGGAATCCGCAAGGAACTGTGCAACCGATTTGCCGTCATCCTTAACGAAAGGCTGATCGAGAAGACAATTTTCTTCAAAGAATTTCCTCATCTTGCCTTCGACGATTTTTTCTATGATGTTGGCCGGCTTGTTTTTCATCTGATCGGCGAAAATGGATTTCTCACGCTCGATGGTCTCAGAATCAATCTTGTCTTTATCTAAGGCCATGGGTTTGGTTGCGGTGATGTGCATCGCTATGTCGGTGGCCGTTTGCTTAAGCACATCTGTGACCGCTACATTGTCATCGCTGGTTTCAATTTGAACCATTGTGCCAACTTTTTCGTTGAAGTGTATGTAAGTGCCGATAAGACCCGGGCCATCGACATGATATTTTGCGTAATCCCCAACCTGTGTCTTTTCACCGGTCTTACTGACGGTTTCGGTTAAAATGTCACTGAATTTTTTGCCGTCAACAACGGACTCAAGGATATTCTCTGCGCCCTGCTCGGCAGGACATACAAGGGCATAGTCGGCCAGTTTTTGAGCCACCGCCACAAAATCATCACTCTTGGCCACAAAATCGGTCTCGCAGCAAAGCGTTGTAAGAACTGCTGTTTTGCCGTCCTGACTGCTCTTGCAGACAACCAGACCTTCGGATGTCTCCCGCTCGGCACGTTTTGCCAGAGTGGCAAGACCTTTTTTTCTAAGCGCATCCATAGCCTGCTCGATATTACCTTCAGCTTCCTGAAGAGCCTTTTTGCAATCCATCATTCCCTGTCCGCTCATCTTTCTCAGTTTCATCACCGTTGCTGCTGAAATTTCCGTCATATTAATAACTCCTGTTCTTGTACTGCTTATATTGTGTTAAAGGAAATCTGCCTATTTGGAATTTGAAATTTACACTACGTTAGCCGGGAAAAACCGTCGGCTGAATACTATAAGTCATCTAACGCGGACTTGTGACTTTTTTACTTTGACTCCTGCTGCTCGGCTTGTGCTTGTTCTGAGACAGTATCCGCGTTCTGCGCTGGTTTTTGCTCAACTAATGGCAAGGTCTGAGGTTCTTCTTTGTTGGCACGGGCCAGAACCGGTCTTCTTGAGCGGACGCGTCTCGGCCTTTGAGCTGGTTCCTGTCGTACAGAAACCATGGTTTTTCCAATCGCAACGGCATCGGCCAATTCGTTAAGGATCAATTCAATCGCTCTGATAGAATCGTCATTAGCTGGAATGGCAACATCTACTGTGTCAGGGTCCGAATCGGTATCGAGAAAGCCGATAGTTACAATATTCAGTTTTCTGGCTTCCATCAGAGCAAGATATTCCTTTTTAGCATCTATCACTACAACAGCACCGGGCAAGCGAGACATATTCCGAACACCCTGGAGATTAGCTTTTATCTTTCTCATCTCCCGTTTGAGCCGCGATGCCTGCTTTTTGCTTTCACTGTCAAGAGTCCCATCTTCGACCATAGCTTCCAACTGCTCCAATCTCTGAAGCCGCGAACGTATGGTTCTGAAGTTTGTAAGCATCCCGCCAAGCCATCTCTGCGAGACATAGTGCATTCCGCACTTCTCGGCGACAGCTTCAACGCCTTTTTGCGCCTGGCGTTTCGTACCTACAAAAACAACATCTTTTCCGTTAGAGACCACTTCAGCAAGAAGCTTTTTTGCAATCAATAACCCCTTTAAGGTTTTTTTAACATCAATAATATGAATATTACCGCGTTTTGCAAAAATGAATTGGCCCATTTTAGGATTCCATCGGCTCACGCCGTGTCCAAAATGTACCCCTGCATTTATTAGTTTCCGAGCCAGCTCTTTAGCCACAAAAGACCTCCAAAAAATCTTCCAAAACAAGTCTCATTTGCTACATACAAACAGATAAAACAAGAAAAATAATGGAAATTGTACCATATGTCAAGAAATTATATCAAGATTTTTTTACGCGTCGCGGGTTAATTTTTCCAGTCAGCCACAGATGGATGTCCTGTCGTTCCATCAAACAACAGACGCCTTAGTCGGTTCACATCACTATTAGGTTGCCTGTTTTTAGATGTGGACTACGATTTCTGTGGAATCAGCAGGACGTTGAAAAACCTTATTCGTTGAAAAATGCAGACAGAAAAACCTTAATCCCACTTGCAACCATAGCATGTATATGTGAGAATTCTGAGACAGCTTATTTAATACCAGACTGTTATAATAATATTCGGATCGGTTTTTTTAGCCTGGATCTCACCTGTAATAATGTTTGTTCGTTTTATGGCAACTTCCGGGTTTTCCCTCAGCCATTTCGTGATTTGCTCGTCAAGAAAATTTATGGCCCCGGGATGCAGTTTTGTAAAAAAGGTCTTTACGCCCGTTATTCTTTCGCTTGAAACTACTTTTTCAGTCGCTTTCTTTGCAACAGGCTGGGGAACCTTAATCTTAGGAGCCTCCAATGGACTGCTGCCGCCTAAATCCAGGGGCGAATGTGAAATACCCCCTCCTCCGATACTGATATCTTCTAAAGGAATCGGTTTGTCGAGGTCTTGATCAAGCGGGATAGGATCGTTAATATTTTGCCCCCCAAAACCACTGCTGTTGAAATTATCCATAGACTGTCCCCTTTAATATAAAAATTAATTCTCCGAATTGCATCTTGGAATGCTACGACTGGCCGTTAAATAAAAAACGGCATATTTAGCCGGATATTTCATTTGTCTTGTGTGCTTTAGTCTTGTTAGGCTTCAGGTTTTTTTTTATCTTTTTGTGCTTTTTGTTCTGCTTCTTTTGCCTTTTCTGCTTCAGCTTCTTTTTTTGCCTTTTCTGCTGCCTTGGCCTTGGCTTCAGCCTCAGCCATAAGTTTTTTCGCTTCAGCCATTAGCGATTCTGCTTCAGCTTTGGTTTTTGCTGCATCGGATGTTGCTTTTTGGGCTTCGGTAGTAAGACGCTCGGCCCGAGCTTCTGACTCACGAGCGGTGCTTCTGATCTCCACCTTCTCCGCCTCAGCCTCGAGACGAGAATGCTCAACTTCAACGTCATGTTGCTGCTGCTCTTTAGAAGATTTATCTCCAAAGAAATCTGTTATAGCTTCTTGCAAAGCACCTGGAGAAGCGGGTGCATGCTTTTTTCTGATTTCTTTCATTATTTCCTGTTTTGGTCTGCCGCCGGTCGAATAGGTCGGGGTCAATACGAATACAGTCTCAACCGCTCGCTCTTCAGTATCTTCGCCGGAGAACAAAAAGCCCAACAGTGGTATATCTTTGAGTATAGGGACGCCGCGCACAATTCCAACCGATTCGGCTTTTCTGATTCCACCAATTATGAGACTTTCTCCGGGACGAATACGGTTTTCCTTGCTATCGATCTCCTTTTTAGTAACAATTGGTA
>CAZWME010000304.1:0-6307 GCA_964634515.1 uncultured Pirellulales bacterium
CTATGTGGTTGTGCTTACATTTGTAGCTTGGCGTGCGCGCGCAGCTCGTGAGTTTAGAGAGTTTTCATTGGCAAGAAGGGCACTTCCGCTGGCGTTGGTATTCGGCAGTCTTGCCGCCACCTATGTTGGCCCTGGCTTTTCAATCGTCTTTGTTGGCAGGGGTTTCAACAGCGGTTTGCTTTTCCTGGGCATAGGCCTTGCGTATGCGGTTCAGAACATCTTAGTCGGGCTGCTTGCGGCCCCCCGGCTAAGAGCACTGAAAAACTGCCACACATTGGGCGATGCAATAGGTCAAAAGTACAACCGTGACTGTCATGTTCTTGCCGGGCTTATTTCCGTTGGAGTATGTGCCGGCCTCGCTGCGGTTATGGCCAAGGCCGGCGGTGGCGTATTGAAAAACATCTTCGGACTGCCTCACTGGTCGTCTGTGGTCATAGTCGTCGGTGTTACGGCATTATATACGACATTCGGCGGATTGCGGGCGAGCGTAATAACCGACGCCTTTCAATTTTCCGCATTCGCAATATTACTGCCTATTACGTTATTGCTTGTATTGTTGTTTCATCTGGATGGCGGGGCGGCTACTTTCGCCAAAGAGGCGTCGGCTACCACCTCCAACGGGCTTGGGGCGACATCATATATTGAGATTGTCGGTCTTGTAACGGCCTTTTTGCTTGGGGAAACACTAATACCGCCCTATGCAAACCGGGCGCTGGCGTCCAGAACGACACGGATATCACGAGACGGTTTTATTTTGGCGGGCATCTTTAGCGTGGCATGGTTTATGGTTATGATAGCACTTGGTATTTCAGCCAGGGGTATTATTCCCCAGGGCACAGGTGAAGATGACGTTTTATTGAAACTGGTCAAGTCGGTTATGCCCGCCGAGGGTTATGCTCTTTTGCTGGTCGTTCTTGTTTCGATAGTTATGTCCAGTCTTGATTCACTTCTCAACGCCGGTGCTGTCGCATTTACACAGGATATTGTCAAGCCGTTTGCCAATGTACCTGACAATAAGGCTCTAATCATTGGTCGAAGTGCCACTATAATTATTGCTGCAATTGCCGCCGTTGGCGCTGTAGCAGTTCCGAGTATTATCAGCGGCCTGCTTATCTGTTATAGCATTTGGGCCCCAGCAATTCTGCCTGCTCTTATAATCGGATTATGGATAAAGCGTCCGCGTCCCCTGGCCGGAATCTTATCGATGGGTATTGGTACGCTTGTTGCTATTATTTTTCAGTTTATCATCCCGTCTGTGACTAAAGTACCTGCTATTATTCCGGCCCTTGGGGCGGCACTATTGGCGTACGTAGTTGGACACTGGATTGCAAAGATTCGCGAGGAGCGTAAATGATGGGAGTAGTAATCATAGTTCTTGTTGTGATTGCGGCCTTATTTGTGATTGTCAGCGGCCTTTGGGTTGCACGCGCGCTGATAGCCGCTATATCCACCAATGGTTCTCTGCCTGATACGCAAAACCACACAGACGAGCAAAATAATCATCATGATGACAGCAGAATTAAGAATACGGAATGAAGAATTTAGAATTGGCGTAGGGAAGTTAGTCTGCAATATTTTCTGTTAGTATTTTCCGAATTGCTCTGCCAGGACGGCGAGTTCTTTTAGTCTTTCGGGTTTAACGTGGGGGGCTACGCTGCATGCCGAAGAAAGTATATATCCGCTTCCGGGCTTGCCGATCCTGATTCTTTCTTTTACAGCTTCTTCAAAGATTTTATCATCGGCGTTGAGCATTTCGTTCACGGCATCCAGGTTTCCCTTGAAGAAAAAACGGTGACCGTACTTTGATTTCGCATCTTCCAAATGTACGGTGCCGAGCGGCGGGGGGTCTAATGTGTCGATTCCATCAACGGTGGTCTGGCTCATAAGGTCCAGGCGGTCGCCGATTGCGCCGCATGTGTGGACGTATGACTTGATGCCGAATCTGCGAATCACTTTATAGATGCTGTCTTCATAAGGCGCTACGAATTCTTCGTACATTTGACGGCTGATAAAACCCGCCCCGGCGAAGGCCGAGCTTACAAGGATGGCATCAGGGTGACACTCGGCGTATAATTCAACTTGCGCCAGAACCATTCGTGTAAAAAATGCAAGCGCCTTATGGCAGGTAGCCGGGGCGTCGAGAAGAGAAAACAAAGCCTGTTCGTACCCAAATAATTCCATAAGATGGGTGAAAGGTGAGAATACTTCTGCGTGTATTGAAATGTCCGGTGCAAGCTGCCGGGCTTTGCGAAGCGTGCCTGTGAACCATTCGGGATAAGCAGATGGCTTACAAAGGTCTGCCTCGGGCTCGATGTCCCATAGCTCAGGCGCGTGCCAGGTGTTCCATACATAGCCGGACAATCTGTAGGTGGCGGGATCGTCAATATCAACGGTATTATAGTTCGCCCGCTCAAGAGGCATTTGCTCAGGCTTATATGTCTGAGGATTATCATCGGGAGGGAAGACAGTTTCCAGTCCCGACTTCCACAGCAGGTGCTTGTTATTGTCGATTTTCTTATATGACTTAAGATTGTTTTTCCAGTCGGGCGGTCTGCCGGGTAGGTTTAACAGGATGCCGTCGAAGTTATATTTTTGCTGTAATTCGACCTGGGCGCCGGCAAAGGTTTCACTGTTGAACCAGATTTCCGAAGGATTGTATCTGCAGTGTATGAAGTAGTGGCCGAGAGCAATCTGGCACATTACAGGGACCCGGTCCGGCTTTTTATGGTCCATCGCTGAGGCTATCCGTTGTTTTGAGTTCATGCTTTTGCCGCACTCGATATACGAGTCAGTTCGAAGATTTATAGCTAAGGAACCTGTTCAGTTCCAAGCTTTGTGTCACGAGTCTATTTAGGAACAAACGCTATCGAGGTCTGTATGGGAAAGCCGCAGGTACAACCCGAGCTGCTTTCTGGAATTAGAACTAGCCCTCCGGCGGGAATAATATTGATCCAGCAGCCTGGTCGTGAAACTTTATTCAGCGCACGTGGCCCTCCATTTGGTCCCAGGTCATACATCCAGGGATTGCCGCCTCGCCAGAACAAACACTGTGCTGAGGCAGAAACTCCACCGCAGCCGTGCCCGTGACGGTTAAATGTCCATCCTTCGATTTTTTCACCGGTCTTAAGGTTGTACGTATAAGGCCAGGCATAAACTGTTTCGTCAATAATCGTCGGGTGACGATTGTATTCACCATGACCGCCGTCAATAGCGAGATTGGTATTATGGTCTTTTTGCCAGAGAAGTTTGCCCAAACGTGCATCGTAAGCGTCATAATAGTAATGGATTTTACGTCCGTCGAGTCTGGAGCCGCTTAAAAGAAGTATATCTTTTGAATAGTTAATATATACGGGCTCTTCGAATTTACTGACATCGATTTTTTCTTTTAAGAGTACCTCACCGGTCTCGGTGTCAAGAGCGACCAGATATTTCTCGCCTCCGTCGAATAATGTTTTGATGGGCATCCGCCCAAGCTTGTCGGCCAGGGCTTTAGGGCTGTTGGTCTCGATGAAGAATATTCGGCCGCTGCCTATGGCAATAGTAGTGTTCAGGACAAGCCCGTCTTTATATTTCCAGAGCAGCTGGCGTCTTGCCTTGTCCATTGCGAACAGATAATCACTTACTACCACCTTCATATTTCTGTACCATAGCGAATCATCCGCCTTATAGCTGGTCTCGGTGTAGGAAGCGCCTTTCCTTCGGCCGCTTCCGAAAAGTATATTATCGCTGTATGCGACGAGGCCCCACTGGCGAGGCTCGGAGCTGATTAGTTGAGGCAATTTGTAAGTAATACGGCGCTGGCCGGTTTGTACGTCGAAAGCGTGGCATTTATCTTCGGCAGCCAGATACAGGAACTGTTCATCCACCGCCATACTGCCGCAATCCAGGAATGCCCCAAGACGACGTGAATTGGGGACCTCTATTTTCCACTCGATTGTTCCGTTATAGGCATCAATAGCAAAAACCATATTATCGCCCGGAGCGAAAAGACGCCCGTCTTTAACAAGAGGTGATATATTTCGGTGGTGACGGTCAATCATATATCTTGGTCCGGGCCGGCCGAACCACTGCACAGCCATGTCACCCTTGACGATGGTGTCCTGGCTGCAGGCAGTATTGTCTGGCTCTGCGTAAATGTGTGTCCATTCTCCTGCGCCTTCCAGCTCTTTGCGCCTGGCCCACGCCAGGACAATCTCTCCCGTATTGTGTATATTCCAGTCGGAAAGAAATGGTTGTCCCCATGTTTGAAGCTTTTGACGGTTGAACTTATCGGCCGGCAGGACAAGAGCAACAGTTCCGCCATAAGGCCTGAGCACCTTAAATACTTCGTCCGGCGCCGAAGGAAGCTCACCTGTTATCAGTGCCTGGTCTGAGGTTATGAGATTGGCGAAGTATTGTGTGTATGGCAGATTTGTAGAATCTTTTTGATGAACAACAACTCTGCCGTAAAGTCCGGCCTTGTCGAGGGCGGTGCGTGCGGCACTTACCTGGCTGGAGTCTTTTTCGACACCAACTATCTTCAGATCGGTCTTTCGGGCAAGCTCACAGGCCAGTCTTCCCCGCTCGTTATCAAGTACAAGGCAGTATCCTTTTGTGATGCCCGTTTGTTCTGTTATGAGCCTTGCCGCCCGGGCATATAGTTTCGTAAGGGAATCGTTCGGATAAGGATTGGTTTGTGTTTTTGTTGTTATCACTTTTGTACCGGTTTTCAGGCCGCTTCTAAAACAATGTATTTGACCTTTGTCCGTACTGACATAGAGACCGCCGTGGCACGCGCTCAAGCCGAACGCTTTGCCCTCTACGGGAGCGGTCCAGATAATGTTGCCTTTTTGGGCATTAAAGGCGGCTATCTTGTTATCTCCACCGAGGAAAAGGACCTCGCCCGCCATAATCATCGAGTGCGGGTAATCACAGTCAACCGTCCACAGGTAACAGTCCTTCATTTTCTTTGACAACTCACTGATTTGTTTTGTGATAGTTCGTAAGTTCTCTATCAATAGCTTTGCTTTGTCTGTATTTTTGTCTGCTTTCTTTAGTTGGTCTCTGAGCTTTTTAGACTGGTCGCTTAATTTATTTCGTTCTCTTGACAATTCGAGATACTTGTCCCGATTAAAAGAGGAGAGTTTCTTTTCGGACAGCGTGTATGCAATTGAGCCGTTTACTAACATGCTTAAACCATTGAATGTTGCGATTTTATACTGCGTGTTAACGTCGGCGGCGTTAAGTTCTTTCGAACCGCGGCCGGGCCCGGTGACAAGCACGTCCTGTGCCAACAGCGCAAAGGTTCCACCTGCGCTGGGTAATTGTCCCAGTAACCTGCCGTCTGCGCGGGCAAAAATCGCCGGATTTGTTCGTCCTGTCGGGATATACAACTGCCTGTCCGAGGCTAACATATAACCCTGAGGTGACACATCGACCTTCTGCTTCCATTTAACCGAACCGCCTTCGGCATCGAGTGCAAATAGAAATGTTTGCTGCTTAGGGAATAAACCGGCAGTGGTGAACAGATTCCCTTTGTCTATTAATATGCCCGTTCGTACCGGCCAGTTTGATATTATTCGTTCATTACCCGGAATCATATGTTCGTTGTCGTTTGCTCTGTATTTCCATATAAGTGAGCCGTCATCACGCGAAAGGCAATATACATAGCCATCGTCGGAACCAGCGTACACTTTGTTGCCCGACACGGAAGGGGCCAGCCGGACAGGTGCTTCTGTAAAGAACGCCCAGCGTTCCTGTCCGGTCCGAGCGTCCAGCGCATAGACTTTGTCATCCGCCGATGAGCCGAAGAACACCATATCACCGGCTCCAACGACATGGAATGCCCGGTCATAAGCTGCTGTGGCCCTGAGGTTGTAGTGATGGTGCCAGAAATCCTGCTTTGCCGGGAGAGGCCATGCAGGCTGTGGTTGATGTGCCGCCTTGAACACCCAGGATTGGCTCAGGGGTGGTTGAAGCTGCTCGGAAGTAACACCGCTCCTTTGGTTGTCGTGCATAAAGGTAGGCCAGTCTTCAGCTTTGGTGATTCCGGGATTAACAAAAACTACAAGGAAAAGGACAAATAAAAAAGTGTATTTGTACATCTGAGACTCCTCATTTCCAGGCACTTGAAAATTCGATAATGTTCTGTTTTTGATAAGATAACAAGTTAGAATTGAAAATGCCAGTATTTTCCTTTTGATTAACCTCTTTTTATGCTTGCCAAAGGCCATTATATAAACCGACGTTACTTGTGATTTTACGGATTGACGATTCCGGGTGAAGGTGCAGAGGCGGTCCAGTTGTCGGGATCATTGCCGTAGTTTTG
>CAZWME010000305.1:0-6306 GCA_964634515.1 uncultured Pirellulales bacterium
CAACTATCAGTTTTACCTCGTGCATACATTCGAAATATGCAATCTCCGGCTGATAGCCCGCTTCCACCAGCGTTTCGAAGCCGGCTTTGATAAGCGCCGTCAGGCCGCCGCAAAGGACACACTGCTCACCGAACAAATCCGTTTCAGTTTCTTCTTTGTACGTTGTTTCAATAATCCCCGCGCGGGCGCCGCCTATTCCATTCGCCCAGGCCAGAGCGATTTGTTTGGCGTCACCGGTAGCGTCCTGCTCTACAGCTATAAGGTTCGGCACACCTCCGCCTTTTTCGTACTCGCTGCGAACCAGGTGCCCGGGGCCCTTCGGAGCAATCATCACAACGTTAACAGTCTCCGGCGGCTCAATATACTTGAAGTGAATGTTAAAGCCGTGACAAAAACCGAGCGTCTGGCCCGCCGTTAAATTGGGACCAATTGCATCGGCATAAACTTTTGCCTGAATCTCGTCCGGAAGGGTTATGATAATAAGAGTCGTGCCTTCCATAGCCGTTTTTACATCGGTCGGAGCGAAGCCGTGCTCTGTCGCCAGCCTAAAGTTATCCGTACCTTCCAGTTCGGCCACAGCCACCTTTATCCCGCTGTCGCGAAGATTCAGACTGTGCGCATGACCCTGACTGCCGTAGCCAATTACAGATACTTTTTTACCTTTTAACGCATCTATCGGAGCGTCTTTTTCGTAATAGATTTTTGCTGCCATGACATAAATTCTCCTAACTCATTTTGTATTGTAGGGATTATTACCCCTTTGATTCCTGTATTTGAGACTCTTGAAAAACCCAAAATCCGACTCGATTTTGACCAAACTGTGAGTTGTACATTCAACCGCCGGATTTCGAACTTGCATATTATAGTAAAAGCTGCCGATTAGGCAAGGAATTTATAGGCGTGCCAATCCCGCGTTCGAATCCTGCCTGTAGCCCGGTGAGATACGGATTAGGGTTCAATTTTTCCATATCGCGGCATTGCTATTGTTCCCGTTCTTGCGACGCTCTTAATCCCATAAGGTTTGCAGACGTTGATGAATGCTTCGATTTTGGCTTCAGGCCCGCTGATTTCGACCATTACAAACTTTTGGCCGATATCGACGACTTTGCCCTTAAACATTTCTACCAGCGATAAGATTTCTGACCGTTTCTCAGGCGGCGCCGAAATGGCAATAAGCATCAGGTCGCGAGCCACCACCGGCTTGCCGACAAAATCCTGAACCTTTACAACCGGTACAATCCTGGCTAATTGTTTCCGAACCTGTTCGAGGACCCTGTCGTCGCCGACAACAACAATCGTCATCCGGCTAAGCTGCGGGTCTTCGGTCCGCCCGACAACCAGAGAATCAATATTAAACGCCCGGGCCGCGAACATCCCCGCAACATGGGCCAGAACGCCCGGTTTATTTTCAACCAATGCACTTATTATATGCTTCATTTTTCATCCAACTTTCTTAAGCTAAAATCAGATTAATCTTTCCAGAATATCAAGCCCGCTCATCTCGTCGATACTTTTGCCCGCCGGAACCATAGGCCAAACATTTTCTTCGCCCTCGACTCTAAAGTCAACAACGCAGGGCATCTTTTCGGCCAGCATTTGCTTTACCGCTTTGGAGACATCGGCTTTTTTATCGACGGTTATCCCGACCGCACCCAGGGCGCGTGCAACGGTTGCATAATCGGGATTGGACAGATAGCTCTTGGAATAACGCTTGCCATAGAAAAGCTCCTGCCACTGTCGAACCATTCCCATATAACCATTGTTCAGGATGCAAACCTTGATTGGCAGCTTATGTTCGACTGCCGTAGAAAGCTCCGTCAGCGTCATATTGAAACTGTGGTCGCCGTCAATATCAACAACTGTCATGTTGGGCTTAGCTACCTGCGCTCCTATTGCGGCCGGAAGACCAAAGCCCATAGTCCCCAGTCCGCCGGAGCTTATGAACTGTCTTGGCTTGATGAATCTATAAAATTGAGCGGCCCACATCTGATTTTGACCGACGCCCGTCGTTACGATTGCACCGTTTTTGGTCTGACGGCAAATCTCATCGATAACGAACTGCGGCTTAATCGTAGTGGAATTCTGGTCATACCGAAAGGCAAACTTCTCTTTCCACTCGGCGATTTTAGTGAACCATTTTTTCCTCTCGTGGTATTCGACTTCTTTCAGCAGCTCGCCAAGGATGACTTTGGCGTCGCCCACGACAGGAATATCAACGACGACATTCTTCGATATGCTCGTAGGGTCAATATCGATATGAATTATCTTCGCGTTCGGAGCAAACGTTTCGATTTTGCCCGTGACCCGGTCGTCAAACCGCGCACCGACGGCAATAAGCAAGTCGCACTCCTGAACGGCATAATTCGCATACGCCGAGCCGTGCATCCCGAGCATATCCAGAGATTCCGGTTTTCTCTGGTCGTAACTGCCCAATCCTAAAAGTGTCATTGTTACCGGTATATGCGCTTTTTCAGCCAATTTTCTAAGCTCCTTGCTTGCGTTGGCTATTATAACACCGCCGCCGACGTAAAGTACCGGCTGGCTGGATTTATTTATCGCTTTGGCGGCCGTAGATATCTGCCTTGCGTGTCCCTGGCTGCGAAGCCGGTAACCGGGAAGCTTCATCTCCTTCGAGCCGTCTGTACTGTGCTTATTGACAGCAACATCAACCGGTATATCGATAAGGACCGGGCCGGGCCTGCCGGTCGAGGCAATATGAAACGCCTCACGAATCGTGCGGGCCAGGTCTTTAACGTCCTTGACAATGCAGTTGTATTTTGTAACAGGACGGGTAATACCGGTAGTATCGGCCTCCTGGAACGCGTCATTTCCGATTAGCTCCGTGCGGACCTGTCCCGTCAGGGCAACCAGCGGCACCGAATCCATATTCGCCGTAGCAAGGCCGGTAACCAGGTTGCACGCGCCGGGCCCGCTTGTGGCTATTATGACGCCGACCTTTCCGCTGGCGCGGGCGTATGCATCGGCCATATGGCACCCGCCCTGTTCATGACGCGGAACTATGAAATTAATCGGTGCATCATATAACTTGTCGAACAAAGGCAGCACCACACCGCCGGTATAACCGAATGCCGTTTCGACACCCTGCTCGATGAGCGTATCGACGATGATTTGTGCGCCTGTTTTAATGCTGGATTTACCGGCCGAACCGGCCGACGTGCGGGATTTGGACTTCATTTCTTTTCCTTTCCTGACAAACACCGCGGGCTGACATCTTGTACCCCGCTCACATGCGGACAAGATGAAACCCCTTCTGCTATTCCGGCGGCCCCGCACATTGCGAGAACCTTGAATTATGGCTTTGAGGACTCCTCCGGTGAACCTGCCGTTTCTGCTCGGAAACGACCGAATCATCCGAAGATTCTAAATCCAGCCATAATCCCGTAACCATCCCATACTGGGAAGTCTCAGGGTCGTATTTGCCTGTTTTCAAACAAATACGAGAGCATTATACAACACCAACTCAGCTCTGTCAATTATTTTCGGCGATTTATAAGCCGCAAAATAAAGATTTCCCCCTTTTTTTATTAAATGGACGAAACATTTTCTCCCCTTTTGGGTATAAAAATAGCTGGATAAATGATGAATTGCTTATATAATAACAAAATTGATTACATTTATTGGAGATTTTTTATGTGTGAAAATTGCGGTTGCAGCGAAGCTAAAGCCGAGCAGACTATGGAAGAAAAGGTCCAGGACACACTTGAGGCCATTCGCGAGAGTCTTAAAAGCCACGGGGGTGATGTTGAGCTGGTCGGGATTGACCCCGACAACACCGTCAAAGTTCGCTTGCAGGGGGCCTGCCAGGGCTGCCCCGGCGCTACAATGACGATGAAAATGGGAATCGAAAGAATCCTAAAGGAAAAAATCCCCGAAATTAAAGAAGTAGTCGCCGTAGATTAAAAATCTCAGCCCTACCCTTATAGTTGTAGGGGCGGTTCGCGAACCGCCCATGCAGTTATTATTTGTAGGGTGGGGCCTGCCCCACCAATTCTTAATACGATTTTTCATCCCGACCGATGCGTAGCCGAGTGGAGGGTTCTGGCACGCGATATTACATTTGTTCACGTGTGAAGATCAGGCACGAGATGAAGCTATCGCCGAAGCAATACATTATAAGCATAAATACCGATATTCGGGAAAAATGTGGCCTGTCTGGCCTGTCTACGGAAACGTGCAATTCAACCGATGTATGAAGCAGAAAGGTTATAGCCGCATCCCAGGAGATGAGCTGAGTTCTACAGTACGAAAGCGGCTGTTTAAAGTAGCAGATGAGCGGCACCAAAGTGTAGCCGGCAACTGAACATCATCCTCGCATGTCCTTAGCGGGCACCCAGCCCTAATTAACCAATTCTCTAATCTCTAATTCGCTAATTCGCTAACCGCATTTCTACCTCCGGTTCGCGCTAATTTTTAATCACTCCGTCGCTTTGCGTCTGCGTGACTGTACGATGTTCATGCTGGCCTCCGGTAGAAATGCTGTACACCTCCACAGACCAATAATGAAAAAAAACTTGCCTCACGTAGTCCAATTTTTGATTTTCAGACCGTCACCCGATACTTTACTGATTTGAGCAAGTTTATCATTAGTAACCAATATCATATTTCGAACCATTGCCTGAGCTGCAATCCAGAGATCGTTTTCCTGTATTCCAAGTTCTCGTGAAGTAATAGGGTCGATTAGTTGTTCGGGACGGAGTCCAGATTTCCTTTTTTTAGGTGCATATTTGTCAAACAACAATGCCCTCAACTCCCCGTATTTGTTGGCAGTGTGTATGTCAATTTCAAAGGTCTTGGGCCGTTTAGATTTAATGAACTGAATATATTCAGTCTGAATAGGTGTTTCATCTAAGGAATTAGCTTTTAATAAGTTAGCTTTATGACCGTAGGCTACTTCACCCCAACTGATAATAGATATACCTAAAACAGAATCAGATGGCAGCTTTTGGATGTGGCTTTTAATATTCATATGTTGCTTTCTTTTGGTATCAAACCAGTACGACCAAACACAGGTATCAAGAAGAAATACGTGCATGTTAATCTTCTTTAAATGCCTCTTCCGCAGCCTTAAAAGCCTTAATAATGTCAGGTGATCTCACATCTTCTACCCATTTATTCACAAAGGATACAGTTGACCGTTGATATTCCTCAGACAAGTATTCATGCAATGGAACTGCCGATTCAAAGCCCTCAGGATAATATCCTTTGAATTCGAAATCCACACCCTTTCTTTGGACTCCCAGGAACAAATCCAGAATCCGTTTCTCCATCTTAGGCGTCAAATCATACAACCGCATTACTTCCGCATCTATGGAAAAAAGTAAATGTTTGGCCTTGTCTCGAATGTCAATGCCAAATTCGGTATCTTTCTTCTCCATCATTATAAAATATTCAGCAACAAGTCTTTCAAGTTTTTCAAGAGTTCCTTTTGTGCAGAATGGGATGGGTATATCTCTGACGGTTCCGGATAAGTTGTGACGTTCCATGCTGTTACAATACATATAGGCGTTTGCATAAGGCGAATTAAGGATTGCCCACAGCGAAAATAGGCTCCAGTTTTCGTCTTGTATTTGAAAAGCAAGAAACGTACTTGTGACAGGTCGCCCAGCATGGTCTATCACTGCTTTGATTCTCCAGGGTCCGCTTCCCACGCGTACATAATTCATTAGCAGCCGAGCTTCTTCTGTTGCCAAGCCCCACATAGGACGGCGTATAACCTCTGGATCAAGGTTCATCCAGTACTCTTCCGGCAATCCATGTAACATAATATCTTTGTTAAATAGAGCATATCCTTTGATGGCTCCGTCAAATATCTTCACGTCAAATGTCTTTGCTTCTTCTGAAAGATCTTTTCCCTTATAGATTAAACCTTGCCCACCTTTAGCTATTGAGTTTAATCTCGTAAAGTTGCTTTCACAATAATCCCAAACATCATCAAGTTCTCTTACCCTTAAGTCAAATGAACTGCTATCATAAAACCTCGATTGGAGAACATACTGGTCTCTACCTTCATATTTCTCTTTAAACCTATCAAGTCCCTCTCTGGAAACATATCTCCAGAGAACCCTATTGCTGCCGTCTTTTCTGCTTTTTTTTACTCTCTTGCGCCCAAGCAACAATGCGGACTTATGTTTACCAAAGGTAAAGATATTCTCAGGTAATGAACAAATTTGAGATAATCCAAAATCGTTTATTATCGTCTTCCGTAGGTCGGCCAGATTCTCTTTATGCAGAAAACCCAACGGAAGAACAACTCCAAATGCCGATCCTTCTGGCATATAAGGCAGC
>CAZWME010000306.1:0-6305 GCA_964634515.1 uncultured Pirellulales bacterium
CCATCGGCCATGATGGCAGCCTCGGTAACATAGGCGGCCTGATACGGGGCATACCCGCCAGCAGGCAGCAGCGATTGATTGTGTTGAAAAGCAAGACCTTTGAAGTTGATATTTTCTACAAACTCTTGAGCTTCAGGATTACCCTGGAAGATAACGAGTTTCTCAATCACCGGCGCCACAACATGTACATGATTAATATCTTCATCGGGCAATGGCTTGTAATATAGAGTGCCGTTGCGGGACAAGAACCATTCGCCGGGTTTATCCAGGGCCGCGTGAAAATTCTCCAAGTGAAAACGAGTGTTCTTCGACCAGCCGGAATAACTCTTAAGTTTCTCTCCCACGGTAATAATTTTGTTGGCTGAGGTATCTATCTCCTTCAAAAACCTCCGGCTTATACACCACTTATGATAGGCAACCAACGTGACATCGCGAAGCTCACCGCTGTCAATATTTCGTAAAGGTTTAAGTGCGTCACCCAGTACAGTTGTAGTCCGTCGATATTTGTTTTTACTGCCCTCTAATAAAACTTCAGAGGTATCGCCCATATAGTGATAGAATTTATTTGGAGTGCGGGCACGCACGGCTCGATGGCCGTTCACGAACAACTGTTCGAAATACCATTTGCCGCTTGCGACTTCAGGTATATGAGTTTGCCAGATACCATTTTGGCCTCGCTTGAAACCTGTGATTACCCGTCCTCCGGTGAATACCGGCCCGGCGCCGGCGGCCGCTTCGTAGCTGATAGGGCATTCTTTCGTCCCGCTGTCCTGGGGTGTTAATATGAAAGGTTCGCTCAGGGTATAAGTTCCATCAGTAACGATGATACGCACGGGTTCTGTTATAGACCCTCTCGATTTCAAGCGCCTAATCTTGTCCCGAGCACCAGTTAAAGAAGCCACCGGCCCGTTCGTGCGATTTCTGTTTGGTTTTTCGCGGCGTCCCGACCACTTGTCATTACCCTGGGTGGAAACGTATATGGTAAGAGCCTGGGCACATTGGGATAAAAATAATGAAACTAAAACGCAGCAAAACAAAGACCTTAATAATCTTAAACCATGCCTTCTCATATCGTTTTATCTCCTCATAATCATCATTTTAAAAGTAAGGAGTATATAACAGTTGATTCCCGCACAAGCGAGAATCCACTGTTCACGAAAATATCAAACTTCTTTGCAAACACATCAAGCCGTAAGATTCTCCAATTCTATTCCGACCTTCTTGCAGGTGTAGCCCACTTCACGAAGGTAATCGCCATAGCAAACCATCCAGTGGAATCCCGGCATCCGCTCAGCTAAAGTTTTACTGTCACATGAAAACCGAATATCAATTTGCGAACGGCAGACATCCATAAACGGAGCATCAACAATCTCGCCGGTTAGACCAACCCATCGTTTAATGTTAAAATCGGGCACAATGCTGGTTATCAATTGGCCCTTGTGCATCTCAACCTTTGGCGCTGCACCATAGTCCGACTCGAAATGGGTCATTATCCTTGCGGGTTCGAGTTTTTTGCCGTCCATCCGGCGGGGAGCCGTGCAATGGGCAAGTGTAATTAGCCCATCATGCGGATAAGTCGGGTCGTTGAGAAATACCGGTTTGCCTGAGATATTTGCCAACAGAATACCCGTTGGTATTACCACAAAGTCCGATTCGCAAAAAAGCAAATATCCGGCGTCATTCAATAAGCTAAGCGTCAGACATGCCGATGTCTCTGCGAGCGGCATAATCGTACCCATACAACCGTTGATAGTAAGCGCAGTGCAATCAGCCTTCTTCATCATACCCCGGAAAACCTGCTCTAAAAGGAATCCATTGTCAACAAACTTACGATCAGTCTCCAGTGTTGTGCCTGACGATCTCAGATACCTCCCAGCTCGTTTACGTGCACGATCAACGGCATTTTTATCTGCTTTTGCTTCTTTAATTAACTCTCCCAGTTCTTTATAAGAAAAGGTTTGAATGTCGAGTTGCCACTTTTTCTGAATGTCATTAAACATCTTAACTCGAAAATCTCTCGATTGTGCCCATGCTCCGGGTCCGCCGATGGCTATTATTCGCGTCCCCTGTGCGTTCCGCAGTCCGCACAGTGCACGCAGCCGCCACATAATCTCATCCTGGTTGTCAATAACAACGTCGCCGTAGTCCATACCCTTAACAGCAAGCGTATCGGTATGCTGACGAAGGTAGCGGGGGCTGATTATCTCGTACCACAAATAGACTGGCCCTGACTTATGCCGGCAGAAAAATATAACGTCCTTGCCTGTCTTTGCCAGCACATCAAACGTGTCCATCCCGCCGCCTGCAGCATAAATGATAATCACATCGGCCTGATCCAAATCGGTCACAGATGCCACTTCACCTTTGCCTCGTATTTTACTGACAGGCAGAAATTCGACCGGATAATCGGCTTTGGCTCGAAGCTCACTTAGCTCGCTTTGGATTTTATTTACTTCCTTACTGGCATCCTGCTCCGTTTGTATACCGCCCCAACTGCGCCAACTGGTTTGGTTTCGCCGTCTTGGAGTGCTATAGACAAGTATCGGCTTGACCTTCAATGCGCGGCGTTTCGGAGCGCCACCACCTTTCTCGGCTGCCGAGACAGCCGACCAGCTAAGGCCCGTAATAGCCGCACTGGCCAAGGCAACTGAGCCCACACCCTGTAGAAAATCTCTCCGGCTGACGCCATTTGTCGAATCCTGTCCAACGCAAGGACAGCATGTATGCCTGGGTAATTCTCTTTCATTATTGGATTTTACAGTCATTGTAAATCCTCCTTTCAACGAATATTAGTTGTTGTTAACTCCGAGAGTATAAACCAAACGCAGAGGATATAAAAGAAAAAATTAAATACATATCTATGACAAATTATTTACCCTCGACGCTGGCGTTGGTTATTTCCTGCTAATCTTGTAAGAGATTTGTACCGGCAATACCTTTTATCATCGAAATCTTGACGGACAGCCATTTAATCACTAAAATTGTTGCTCCCGTATCAAGTAACAAGAATCGAGTATCAAGGAACGAGTATGACAAAGATTAATGAGAATTTTTTGAAACTTCAGGCGGGATATCTGTTTCCGGAAATCGGCCGAAGAAAAAGAGCTTTTCAAGAGGCTAATCCGGGCGCTGATATCATCAGTATGGGCATCGGCGATGTTACCCAGCCGCTTGCCCCGGCCATCATAGAAGCTATGAAAAAAGCCGTTGAAGAAATGGGCAGCAGCGAGACCTTTAAAGGCTACGATGACGGCGGTATAGGCTATGAATTTCTAAGAGAAGCCATAAAAGAAAATGATTACACAGCACGCGGCGTCGATATCGACATAGACGAAATCGTCATCAGCGATGGTGCAAAATGCGATACCGGCAATATGCAGGAAGTGTTCGGCCTTGATAACGTAATAGCAGTATCAGACCCCGTCTATCCCGTATATGTGGATACCAACGTTATGTCGGGCAGGACAGGCGGCCCGGCGGGGCAGGGCAGGTATGAAGGAATTGTCTATATGCCCTGCACAGAGCAAAACAATTTTGTACCCGATTTGCCAGAGGAAAAGGTCGATTTGATTTATTTGTGCTTTCCGAATAATCCCACCGGCGGGGTGGCAACAAAAGAACAGTTGAAAAAATGGGTGGATTTTGCACGCGAGCATAAAGCGATAATTCTTTTTGACGCCGCATACGAGGCCTTTATCTCCGAGCCGGAAATACCACACTCCATATTCGAGATTGACGGAGCAAAAGAAGTGGCCATCGAGTTTCGCAGCTTCTCCAAAACCGCAGGCTTTACCGGCCTGCGATGTGCATTCACCGTAATCCCCAGGGAGTTAAAGGCCTACACTAACGACGGCAGGGCGGTTGAAGTCGCCCCGATATGGAAAAGACGGCACTGCACAAAGTTCAACGGCGTATCGTACGTCACCCAGGCCGGTGCCGCCGCTGTTTACAGCCCCGAAGGCAAAGAGCAAAATCGAAAAATTATCGATCTCTATATGGCCAACGCAAGGCTTATCTGCGAGAGACTCAGAAAACTCGGATTTACTGTTTACGGCGGCCTTAACGCGCCATATATATGGCTAAAGACCCCAAATGGCGTCGGTTCATGGGAATTCTTCGATATATTACTCAACAAGGCACACGTTGTAGGCACTCCCGGGGCCGGTTTCGGCTCGGCAGGAGAAGGATTCTTCCGCCTTACCGCCTTCGCCACTCCCGACAATGTCAAAGAAGCCCTTCGGCGTTTCGCCGGTATTGTGTAATATGGTGTTGAGTATAGGATTTGTGCAAAATGATTACGGCATATATCGGTCTGGGCAGCAATTTAGGTAACAGACAGGACAATATAAATAGCGCCGTCCAAATGCTCTCCGAAGTTGCAGGTATCGAAGTCGTTCGTGTAAGTGAGCTAATCGAGACCACTCCGCTTGGGCAGGCCGAGCAGCCTATGTACTTAAATGCTGTTGCCGAATTGCGAACGGGTCTTAGCCCGGATGATTTACTCAAAACTCTAATCAATATTGAAACGGCTCTTGGAAGGAAGCGCCAGGAAAAATGGTCATCAAGGATTATCGATCTGGACATTTTATTATACGGCTCCGAGGTCATAGACAGCCCTCATTTGACGATACCGCACCCTCAAATGCACCTGCGATCATTTGTGCTCGAAGGCCTTGCCGCACTCAACGGAGCTTTTGTGCACCCTGTAATAAAAGAATCATTCAACGAATTATCTCGCCGGTTGAACGGCTGCGATTTTGTCCACAATCCCGACCTGCCGCAGCTTGTCAGTATAGCCGGCATTATCGGTGTCGGAAAAACCACTCTGGCCAACAAACTATCTACCCGGCTCGGCTGTCAAATGCTGCCGGAACCTTATGATACCAATCCATTCATGCCCGATGTGTACGCCGGGAAACAAGAGCTTGCATTGGATTCGCAGTTATATTTCCTGACAGCCAGAGTTGAGCAGTTAAATAAAAACGCTTTGGAAAAGGGGCAAACATATATAAGTGACTATGTCTTTGACAAAGAACCTATCTACAGCAGACAAACACTAAACCCGGAGCAGTTGACCTTGTACTATAAGATTTATGAATCCTCTAAATTTAAGGTTGCTTCGCCGGTGCTTGTTATATATATGACGGGTTCGCCTCAGAATTGCCTCGAACGCATTCATAAACGAAACCTCCCTTACGAACAGAAAATTGAACTGCAATACCTGGAAAATCTTGAAGCCGAATACAACCAGCTCTTTGGTAACTGGAAAACCTGCCCCGTTATCCGTAAAAAAACTTCTGAGCTTGACCACTCAAAAGACGACAATATAGATCATCTGGCGGAGCAAATAAAATATTACGTTGCCGACAATTCTATTATTACAAGCGGGGCAAAGCAAACTACAATATAACAATGGAAGTATCAGAAACAATACAATCGATTAGAAGTCTGATTAAAGCCGCCCGTGAAAGCGGCAAAATTATCGGCCTTGTCCCGACAATGGGCGCGCTTCATGTCGGTCACATTTCATTAATAAAAGCAGCCCGAAAGAAATGTAACTACGTCGTAGTCAGCATCTTCGTCAACCCCACCCAGTTTGTTCCCGGCGAAGATTATGAAAAATATCCCCGGCCTTTTGAAGCGGACCTGGATATTTGTCAAAAGGCGGGCGTTGATGCTGTTTTCGCCCCGTCGCCCGAGCAAATGTACCCGGAGGAAAATATTACGTGGGTGAAAGTTGAAAAAATAACTGAGCCTCTCTGCGGCCAATTCCGCCCCGGCCACTTTCAGGGAGTAACCACCGTCTGCAGTAAATTATTCAATATCATTTCTCCTGACATCGCGTTCTTCGGGCAAAAAGATGCCCAGCAGGCAATTGTTATCAGGCGTATGGTTGCCGATTTAAATATGCCTTTGGAAATTGTTGTCTGCCCCACAGTTCGTGAACCGGATGGCCTGGCAGTTAGCAGCAGAAATAAGTACCTGAGCGACCAGCAGAAAAAAGACGCCGCGAATATTTACAAGTCCCTCCAGAAGTGTCATCAAATGATTGACACCGGCGTAAAAGATGCGTCTGAAATCATCGACGAGATGCGTAAAATATTACAGCAGGTCCCCTCAATAGAGATAGAATACATAAGTATTGCTGACGCCGATACTCTCCATAGTATTGACCATATTATAGGCAAAGTCCTCATTGCCGTTGCAGTTAGAATGGGCCCCGCAAGACTAATAGACAACATTCTGTTGGACACAGCCAAATAAGGTTGTATAATGACCGCTTAATTATTTTAAGTGGAAGAGTA
>CAZWME010000307.1:0-6286 GCA_964634515.1 uncultured Pirellulales bacterium
CGGAGCACCTCTTGTAAATGCTACCCGAAGGCCCGGCCAATGGCAGAAGTATGTGATTGAATTCCAGGCTCCGAGGTTTGACGCCAACGGCAAAAAAATCAGTCATGCGACATTCAAAAAGATAGAACTCAATGGCCAGTTGCTGCACAAAAAGAATCTCGAGATGGTCAAAGGAGTAACAGGCGGCCCGCTGACAGGCAGGGAAGGGCCTTTCGGACCGATTATGTTCCAGGGCAACCACGGTCCTGTGGCATATCGCAATATAATAGTGAAACCTTTGGTAGATTAACTGTATATAACTGCCAGAATCGTGAATTTGCTACGTTTAGTGCATTGCAGGATACCACGGTTTTTTCGGTAGTACGAGTAGAAAAAATCGTCAAGTGTGTGCTTGACAGTGATATACCGCGGCGTTATATTACGTGGCAATAAAAATTGATGATTTAGTATAATGTGTTAAATTTATGGAGCTTACAGAAATAAGATGAGTAATCAAATATCGGACAAAAAAATTAACAGACGTAGTTTTCTTCGTACGACAGCGGCGGCAGGGGCCGGGCTGGCATTTTCGCCGGTGTCTTTGGGACAGGCAGGCGGCGGGAAACCAGATGATATTAACATAGCTTTGCTCGGCTGCGGAGCCCAGGGGCAGGTCCTGATGACTTCCATCCTTAAGATACCGGGTATTCGAATCAAGGCGGTTTGTGATATTTGGACGGCCTGGAATCAAAAACGTGTCTCCCGCCTGTTGAAGAGATATAAGCATGAGAACAATACTTATGTTGACTACGAGGAAATGCTTGCTAAGGAAAAAGATATCGATGCTGTGATAATTGCCACGCCGGACTTCTGGCACTCGCCGCATACCGTTGCCTGCCTGGAAGCAGGGTTGAACGTCTATTGTGAAAAGGAGATGTCCAACACTCTTGAAGATGCAAAAAAGATGATGGAAGCTGCAAAGAAGACAGGCAAGTTATTGCAGATAGGCCATCAGCGTCGCAGTAACCCGAAGTATAGATTCGTCTATGATAAAATAATCACTGACGCAAAGCTGCTTGGTAAGATAACCTGTATAAATGGTCAGTGGAACCGCAGCAAGACGGCGTGTGAAGATTTAGGTTTTCCGAGAAATGCTCCTATCGATCCGGCAACACTGAAAAAATATGGTTTCAACTCGATGCAGCAATTTAGAAACTGGCGCTGGTACAAGGGGCTCGGAGGCGGCCCGATTGTTGACCTCGGCTCGCATCAGATTGACATCTATAGCTGGTTTCTTGGCGCTAATCCCAAAGCCGTGATGGCCAGCGGGGGCGTCGACTACTGGAAACCACCGCTTCGTAAAACAGCGCACGACTGGTATGATAATGTTATGGTCATTTATGAGTACCAGGTCGGTGACCGAACCGTCAGGGCGTTCTATCAGACAGTAACGAGCAACAGCAGCCAGGGATACTTTGAAAACTTTATGGGTGATGAAGGCACGCTGGAAATCTCGGAAGCTTCCGGACGGAATACTATATACCGCGAAGCGTGGGTACCGGCTACGAATTGGGAAAAATGGATCAAAATGGGCATCATCAAGGAACCGGACAAAAAGGAAGAAGAAAAGCCCGCCGACGATGCCGTGCTTGATGTACGGGAATCGCCTAAACCGCCAAGTTATGACATAACTGTAACAATGGATAATAAGCTGTACCACCAGCCGCATCTTGAGAACTTCTTCGATGCGATTCGTGGCAAGGCCAAGCTGAATTGCCCTGGTGAAATCGGATACGAAACAGCGGTTACGGTATTGAAAGTTAATGAAGCGGTAGCAGCCGGCAGGAAGCTGGAGTTCAAGCCGGGAGATTTTGAAGTATAAAAAACGCTTGTTAAAAATAGATCGTTCTGTACAATTTCTTCGATGAATGTTAACATCTTTTGAAGAAAGGATTGACTGTATATTGAAAAAAGGATTGATATTAACAGGCTTTTTGTGTTTGTTGGTATTGTGTCTGTCTGCACTCACCGTTTGCTTCGAAAACCAAGCAGTGGGGGCTGAAACCCCGAGCAAACTTCTTGGCGATGAAAGTGACGGCAGCCGGGCACATTCAACTCATCTTATTCCCTTGGTTTCTGAAAATGAAGACGGCGAACAGGGAGGGAAAATTTTCCCTGATGACGAAACTCTTCTGCCGTTTTCGATGCGCTGGACCTGTGGGGATTGTCACAGTTATGGGATAATCAGCAAAGGCTGGCATTTCAATGCTACTGACCCGAATATTTCTCCCGGTCGGCCCGGGCAGCCCTGGATACTTGCAGATGCCCGGACCGGCACTCAGATTCCTCTTTCTTATCGTCAGTGGCCGGGGACTTTCAAGCCTGAACAGCTTGGGCTGTCAAGCCGCGAATTTGTCAAGCTTTTCGGCCGACATTCACCTGGTGGTGGAGCCGGTGAGCTTGAAACCGAAGATATGGATGAGATTATGCGCGAGTATATCTCGGGCAAACTTGAAATCAACTGTTTGAGCTGTCATAATGCCGAGTTCACTCATAATCAGAGCGAATATTTCCTTCAGATAGCCCGGGGGAATTTCCGCTGGGCTGCGGCCTCCACTTGTGAATTTGCTTCTGTCAGTGGTTCGGCTAATGATATGCCCGAGACCTATGATCCGTTCATGCCTGAGGCGCCTGAAGATGCGAAAAAGGTCCCGCCGACTATTAAGTATCGCGAATCTGCTTTCGACCACGAGAACAAAGTCTATTTTAATATTGTCAGAGAGGTTCCCAACGACCGGTGCTATTTCTGTCATTCCAACCTTTACCTTGAGGCTGAAGATACGGAAAAATGGAATATGGACGAGGATATTCACCTGATGGCCGGTTTGAAGTGTGTCGATTGTCACCGCAACGGCGTTGACCATAATATTACTCGAGGTTATGAAGGTGAGGCATCTGTATCAACAAATCCATTAGTGGCTACCTCATCATGTGAGAGCTGCCACCTTGGAGTAAAAGATTCATTATCACCTCTAGCGGGGCGATTAGGTGCGCCGGTGCCGAAACATTGGGGTATTCCTCCGGTTCATTTTGAGAGAATAACCTGCACAGCCTGTCACTCGGGCCCATGGCCGGCAGGAAAAACTGTTCTGACTAAAACATCGCGAGCCCATCGACTGGGGACGATTGGCGTAAATAAATCCCATAAGGCGCTTCCGCATATTAGCTCTCCAGTTTTTGCTGAGCAACAGGATGGTAAAATCGCCCCTTATAAGATGGTATGGCCCGCCTACTGGGGCATTATAAAAGACCAGGAAGTTGCACCGATTGATTTTGATGTTGTCAAACAAACAGTTGGTCAGGTTCTCGCCAATGAAAAGCTGCCTGCTTCAGGTGATTGGCCGGCCCTTTCTGATGAGAACATTACCGAGGCCCTGAAATCGCTGAAAGGGGCGGTTGAAGGTGAGCCTGTCTATGTTAGCGGCGGCAAAGTTTACAGCCTTGATGATTCGGGAAAACTTTGGAGTGAAGAACATAAGGCCGCTGAGCCATATTTATGGCCGATTGGTCATAATGTCAGACCGGCGGCACAATCGCTCGGTATCCGCTACTGTACGGACTGCCATGCCACGGATGCGCCCTTCTTCTTCGGTGATGTTGCCGTTGACTCTCCCGTTGTTACAGGCCGTGACACTAAACAAATGGTTGAGTTTCAGGAAGTTGACCCTTCCTATGCACGGGCATTCGCTTTTTCGTTTGTTTTCCGCCCTATGATGAAGATAGTGTGTCTTTGTTCATGTGCGATTATAGCGGTGGTTTTGTTGTTGTATGCACTAAAGGTCCTGGCTTGTGTTGTGAAGGTATTGGCCGGCTCAGATTAATGGTATCGATTGAAGGTATGTGAGTAATATGTATCAAAAGATTGCGATAATCGCTTTTTTAATTACTTTGGCGTGTATTGTTCTGCACCGCATAGTTGTGCCTTCCAATAAGAGACTTCCGGGTAATTCCACGAATGAGAAGTTGAGTATTATAGGTATGTTAAGGATTCTGGTATATCTGGCTGTTCTGTTTTGTTTCGTAGTTCTTGCGATAACCGGCTTTTATCCGACTCTTATTTTGGGCAAACACATTACAGGTTATCTGGTCATGGTGCATGCTACTTTCGCACCTGTTTTCGCAGTCTGCCTGGCTGTTTTAGCTGTAATGTGGGCGAAGCGTTGGCGTTTTACCAGCGGCGATTGGCCCTTGTTCGAACGCATTGTCCGATGGGCTACATTAGCAAACGGTCCCGTGGCTAACACTTATGGCAAAAGTTCCTGTCTCGGACAAAAAATATCATTCTGGCTGATAATCTTTTTGGCTTTGCCGTTAATTATTTCGATTGTCCTGAGCATGTTTACGCTTTTCGGAACCTATTGGCAGGAATTACTTTTAGGTATGCATCGTTACACCGCTTTGGTGTTCGCGATGGTTGCAATTTTGCATACTTACTTTATAATCCGAACTTAAAATGCAGGTATAATGCCCGGATGAGCGGCGCCTGTGTATTTGTTGGGTAGCTTTTTTTTAGCGTAAAAGAGGGACCCTCGCTGGTCGGAAAGGAGAGAACGCCGATGGGAAAGGTAAAAGTAGCCATGGTAGGGCTCGGGTTCGGAGCCGAATTCATTCCTATTTATCAAAGACATCCCGATGCGGAGTGCTACGCTATTTGCCAGAGAAACGAAGAGCACCTCAATGAAATTGGCGACCAGTTTGGAATAAAAAGACGGTTCACAAAATTTGAAGATTTGTTAAGTATCGATGAGCTGGATGCTATCCATGTGGTCTCGCCCATAGCCGATCATGCCTGGATGACAGTGGCTTCTTTGGACGCAGGCAAACATACCGCCAGTACCGTCCCGATGGCTACTACTACAGAGGATTGTCTTGCCATAGCTCAGGCGCGGAAAAAGTCCGGCAAGGTATATATGATGATGGAGACTGCTGTTTACAGCCGGGAGTTTCTTTACGCGAAAGAGCTTGTAGAATCAGGTAAATTAGGTGACATTCAGTTTCTGCGCGGTTCGCATCAGCAGAATATGGGATTGCCTGGCTGGCCGGACTACTGGTATGGTTTTCCGCCTATGCACTATGCGACCCATGCCGTCAGTCCTCTTTTGTGCCTTGCGCAAAAAAAAGCCGAATCTTTGGTCTGTCACGGCTCGGGCCGAATTCAGGAAGATTATATCAAACTCTACGGTTCACCATTTGCGATTGAAACCGCTATTATCAAACTTGCCGATTCGGACCTTGCCTGCGAGGTAACGAGGTCACTGTTTAATACGATTAGACAATATAGAGAAAGTTTCGATGTATATGGCACGAAGATTTCATTCGAGTGGGAGCAGGTTGCCGGTGAAGATCCGGTGATTTATTCCGGCTACGAAGATGCCGAAAGGGTGAAAGTGCCGGATTATGGGCATTTGCTGCCGAAAGAAATAGCTCCCTTCACGGGGCACGGTGTCTATGATGAAGAGCACGAACATACTTCCTTTATTCAGGGCAGCGGGCACGGCGGCTCTCATCCTCATCTGACCCATGAGTTTATTCGCGCGATTGTCGAGAACAGAGAGTCGGCGGTAGATGCCAACACCGCGGCAAACTGGACGATGGCGGGGATATGTGCCCATGAATCGGCTATGAGTAACGGCAAGAGAATCCAAATCCCGCGAACAGACTGATTTTTTTAGTTGTTTCATATTTTAAGTGAGCATATTATAGGCGATAAATATCCGGCAGGGTGCCGGGTGGGGTTTAATTAGGTTTTAGTTAGGAGAATAGATTATGAGTAATGGAATGCTGCCGAGTTACTTGAGTATGGCCAAGCCGAACCCGGCTGAGAACCGAACGCCCTGGTACAAGAGCACGGCGCCGGCCTACGCCGGTATCTTCCTCTGGGTCGTCTTCTACATGAATATTGCCGCCGGCACACTTTCTGAGGCCGGTTTGGCGTTGAGCCTGCTGGGACTGGTTATTGCAGCTCTTATCTGTCACTTTCTATTTTATCTCGTACCAGGATTATATGGTATGAAGACAGGCTATCCGCTGTATGTTGTAGGCTCGTCAACGTATGGTACGAAAGGTGGTTTTTTGATGCCGGGTCTGCTAATGGGGCTGTTGCAGTTCGGCTGGCTTGCCGTCAATATTGCCATCGCAACCGATTTCATCCTGCAAGCGGTGGGTAAGCCATCAGCAGTTTCAATAGTAGATGAGAAGCTAATCTTCGATGGCAGTGCCGCCTTCACCGTGATAGCAATTATCTGGG
>CAZWME010000308.1:0-6265 GCA_964634515.1 uncultured Pirellulales bacterium
GCGACCATTACGGCTGGCTGTCGTTCTTCTCCAGAAAATATGGTCCCGATGATCCTCGGGGACTTGAACATGTCCTGTTCCCATGGGGCAAAGGATACCTCGCCGACCCCTGGCCGCTCAGCACGGAGACCATACTCGCTGCCGAGCTTGGTAAATCCCGGCTTGTTTTCGTTACAAAGAACAAAGACGATGACAAATATACGCCGCACGCAATCTACGAAATAAAGAACAACAAAAAGAAATGGATCACCCAGTCACCCCGTCCTATCGTAAAACGCCCGCGTGAAAGAATTATCCCAAGACGTTCCGATTCGACCAACTCCGCCGGAACTCATATAATGGTTGATATTTATAACTCGCAGAACTTAAAAGGAATCAAGCGCGGCGAGATAAAAAAGCTGCTCATTATTGAAACCCTTCCCAAGCCTGTCAACTTTTCAGGAGGGCCGGATACACTGAGCTGGCTCGGCTCATTCAACCTCGAACGAATTCTTGGCACCGTTCCCATCGAATCTGATGGCTCGGCGTATTTTGAATTGCCCGCCAACCGCCCCGTTTTTTACGTAGCACTCGACGAGAATGACCTTTCATGCAGACGAATGCAGAGCTTCACTTGTGTAAAGCCCGGCGAAACAACGTCCTGCATCGGATGTCACAACTCACGGAACCATTCAAATACAAATCCTGGAAACGCAAACAGAATCAAGGCACTCCGCCGCCCCCCCTCGAAGATCAAAAAAATCGAAGGTATAGCTGCTGTGCCGGACTTCATGCGAGATGTTCAGCCGGTCCTCGACAAATATTGCATCGGATGCCATAACACTGAAAGACGAGAGGGACGCCTCTGTCTCGAAGGTGACATGGGAGCCATATATTCAATAAGTTACTATTCACTTGCCATGAGAAGCCAAATTGGCGACGGTCGTAACGGTCTCGGCAACCAACCTCCACGCTCACTCGGTTCAAGCGCATCACCGTTGCTTCGTAAGCTGGAAGGAAGCCACTACGATGTAAATGCTTCACTCGAAGACTGGCTGAAAGTCTGGGCATGGACCGAGGCCGCCGCACCATTTTGTGGAACGTATGGTGGCCTTAGAAATCAGAAGCAGCAAAATACAAAAGTTGGCATCTTTGCGAGACAGGCCGGGGGCGTTCTTCACAAACGCTGCTACTCATGCCACAATCCCTACGGAAATGGACCGCAAAATCGTCTTGTCGAACCCTTTGATTGGGAAGAACGAAGAAAGTTCATAAGTCGTCCAACCGGACGACATGAACGCCTTGTCTTAAAGGACGACCCGGCACGCTATTTCTCATGGAACGTCTTGATAAACGCAACGCATCCGGAAAAATCCTCAGTCCTTCTGGCACCCCTCGTAAAAGAAGCAGGGGGGTGGGGAATCTGTCCTGACGTTTTCAAGTCAAAAGACGATACAGACTATAAAATAATGTTAACCGCTGCGACAAACTGGCAAGCAGAATGGCAAAAATCCTGCGCATTTGGTTCGCCGACCTTCCATGTAAACCATCAGTACATACGTGAAATGGTGCGTTTTGGAATTCTGGCAGAAAACACTCGTGCAAAGGACGTAGATCCGTACGAAACTGACCGGCGATACTGGGAAATGTTTCATTATAAGCCAAAGGCATATGAACATATTACCAGAATAACCGGGCCGATTGACGAGAATCAGTCGTCGGAAATGTAGGGCTCTGGGCATATGCATCGTCATCCGCTCCGCTTTCCGGCAGCCGCGGGGCGGGAAGGATTGGTTAAGGCCCTTTTTTATTTTAATGTATAGATTTTTAATATTAGTGCAGATGACTTCATCAGCCTTAAATCCAAATCAAGTTTTGATTGATTCCACCAATTCGCAAACACTTAACGAAATAACAAATGAAAGTTGGAGTAGACTTTTAACATAGGAGAAGCATATGAAAAGAGTAAAGTTTGTACTGTCAGTTAGTTTTGTGATTGCCTTTTTGGTGATACAGATATCTTCGGCTTGTGCCAAAGAAAAGGTTTCTCGCATGAACGACCCTTGCAGCGAGACAGAAGAACACCGAAACACCCGAATGCAGTGGTGGCGAGATGGCCGCTTCGGTATGTTCGTTCACTGGGGTCTTTATTCGGGTCTGGCCGGAACGTGGAAGGGCAAGTCTGTCGGTGAGCGAGGCGGCATGGAATGGATCCAGCAGCGCGTCCGTGTGGACACATGGGAATATGCTCATGAGGCGGTTCCGTTATTTCGTCCAAAGAAGGGTTTTGCCGGCGAGTGGGCGAGACTCGCGCGTGAAGCCGGATGTCGATACGTTGTCTTCACCACTAAACACCACGATGGTTTCTGTCTGTTCAATTCCCAATACACCACCTACGATGCCCCTGACCTTGTCGGCCGCGACCTCTGTCGGGAGATAGTGGAAGCTGTTCGCAAAGAGGGTTTGAAGGTTGGCTTCTATCACTCCGTTATAGACTGGCACCATCCCCAGTACGACTATCTCAAAGCCGACCAGTTGCCTCACCCGCTAAAGGGCAAGCCATCCCCGAACGGCCCCCGCAATCATGATGTTTATGTGGATTATCTCCACCATCAGGCGCGCGAGCTTTTCTCAAACTACGGTCCCATTGACGTTATCTGGTGGGACTACTCGAAAAAAGGCAACGAGGGTCCATTTTGGCGTGCTAACGAACTCATGGCCATGGCACGCAGCCTCCAGCCGGAGATTATCTCGAATAACCGCCTATATCATATACCTCACATCGAAAAAGATGATTCTGTAGATCGGCTTAGAACCTGGAAACCGGAGCAGGGCGATTTCACTACGCCCGAACAGACTATTCCTTCCACCGGAATCCCCGGCGTTGACTGGGAAGTCTGTATGACGATGAACACGACATGGGGATACTCTAAGCATGACCAAGCATGGAAATCCACTGAAATATTAATCCGCAATCTTGTTGATATTGTCTCGAAGGGCGGTAACTACTTGTTAAACATTGGCCCTAAAGGCGACGGCTCTGTTCCTCAGGAAAGCATGGAGTCCATGCGAACCATTGGCCGGTGGATGGCTGCAAATGGTGAAGCTATTTACGGTACGACTGCCAGTCCCTTCGAGCGGCCATCGTGGGGAAGGTACACCAGGAAGGCTGGAAAGCTCTACGCACATGTGTTTCAGTGGCCCCAGGACGGTGCTCTTCATGTTCCTGTTGGAAAGCTGCGCATCCGACGCGTCTATTTGCTCGCCGACCTCAATCGGACCTTGTTGAAGACCGACAAAAGAGCAGATGCGCTGGTAATTTATGTCCCGCGGAAAGCTCCCAACGACATTGTCCCTGTTGTTGTAATCGAGCATCAGTAGTGAAATCAAGTTCATGTTCATCTTTTTACAAAGGCTTATACCAATATCAGGGTAAGGTTGACTAATAGGGCAATGTCGGCTAATATGAACAGGGCTTGGCTCTCGTGCATTCACATAACTGAACCGATATAAACAGCAAATATGAGGTTGATTGAAAGGGCTCTAAATGACGAATATTGTAAGTACCCGGAAAGCTGTCTGCTACGAACAAAAAACTCATAGTTTTATCTATCAGATACTAATCTCAGAATTTTTACTTCTTACTCTCGTTGGAACATTTTGCCAAGCAGCCAACGTTCAGTCTGCTTTGCCGGATATATTTCGCAGCGAGGATTTGTTGTGGGAAATCCGACTTGGGACCCATCAATATACAATTCCGAAAATTGACAGAGGCCGAATTTTCATAGGCACGAATGATATATCACTCAAACACCCCGCAGTAAAAAGAACCGGTGGTGGAATCCTTATGGCTCTCGAACTGGACACAGGTGAAATGATCTGGCAGTTGCCGATTCCCCGCTATATGAAAGGCACGACACCGCCATATCATTTCAATCAGTGGAAGTGTGGCATCTGTTCGAGCCCGGCGCTCGATGGCAACCGATTGTATATCGTAGGCCCTCGCGGCGACATTCTCTGCCTGGATCGCAATGGTCAGGCGGATGGCAATAACGGGCCGTTCCGAAAAGAAACCGAGTATATGGGACTTCCGAAGAATTCACCTTATCAACTCACTCAAGCCGATGGCGACATCATCTGGCAATTTAATATGATTACGGAAATTGGCGCTGTACCGCACGATGTCTGCGGTAATTCCCCACTGATACACGGAGATTTCCTGTATGCCTCATCCTCCAACGGTCAGGATGACAAGCACAAGTTCGTTGCCAATCCACTCGCTCCAAGCCTGATTGTACTCGATAAACATACCGGCCGACTTGTAGCAAAAGACGGTGAACTGATCGGCAAGCGAATGTTCCACGGCCATTGGTCCTCGCCGGTAGTGACTCAGGTAAATGGACAGGCAATGATTCTCTTCGGAGGCGGAGATGGTGTGATGTATGCCTTTGAACCTTATACAGCGTCAAACACAGACGACAAAACACAGACGCTGAAGAAAATCTGGCAGTATGACTGCAACCAGGCGGACTATCGTCGCAGAGACGGCCGGGACATACCCTACGCAAAGCATAGCAATAAAAGCCCCGACGGGCCCAGCGAGATCATTGCAACGCCTGTTGTTGATAAGGGGCGAATCTATGTGACTATCGGGCAAAGTCCTCTCCATGGAAAGGGTCAAGGTATGCTGTCCTGCATCGATGCAGCGACAGGTCGGAAAATATGGGATAGCCGCCGGGTAGATCGCAGTATTTTGACGTTAAAGATTCATGATGGATTGTTGTATGCACCCGATTTTACAGGCCGACTTCATTGTTTCAATGCCGAAACGGGGCAGCACTACTGGCAGCATGAACTCGAAGGGGGTGTCTGGTGCGCCTCACCAGTCGTTGTCGATGGCAAGGTCTATATCAGCAACGAAAAAAGTATATTATGGGTGCTCAAGGCCGGTCGAAAAAAAGAGGTCATCTCCCGTTCTCGCCTTAGATCCGTAGCCATAACCCCGGTCGTTCACGATGGCGTATTCTATCTTCCAACACAGAGAAGGCTTTTTGCCGTCAAATTGAATACACGCTGATTCGCAATCTGTCTCAGGATTAAAGGGGGCTATGCTATTCGGCCAGACGTTTATGTTCGCTATGTTTTGGATGTTTTGATTTGGAGATATCAATGAAAAGAAATCCGTCTATGACACAATACATTGAATGTTTCTCTCTCTTCAGACTACGGAAATATATCCCAACTATATTGTTCGCTTTACTTCTATTGGCTTTGATATCGTGCTCCGGAGCGAATGGAAAAGAACAACAAGCAATGACTATGCGACTCGGTGGATGCGGTGGAGTTTACTTTTACGCTTCAGCGGGTGAATTGTGGATTGAGGTGGAAAAACAGGATCTCAACATACGCCGAAACAAGACACATTTGCATGCTCTCCTTTTAGCGCCGGATCGCAGTGTAGTCGATGAGGCATGGATTGGTGATGACGGGCGGCCGGCCGGAAGCGGCCCGGGACCTGTACAACGCGTATTACTACGTACAAGGATTGAGCGGCCCGGTGTGTATGGATTGAACATTACCGTTACTGAAGATCGCTATGGTGAAAATATTTCATGGGGATTCAGGAGCAACTGCCGGAAATATCTGATTGAAACATCGCGAGGGCACAAGGATGCACGCCATGAGGAACCTCTTGTTTTCCGTAATGCCGGACAGGAAGGCGATGTTGTATTTATGCCGGGTATCAAGCCGTTTTCTATAGAAGTGAGTGGCTTGTCAAAAAGTGCCAAAAATTTACTCGTTTACGACGGAGACGGGAAAAAAATAAAGATACTCCCCATATCACCAGAGGGAAAGGCCCGGCATAATTTTCCCGCCGACAAATCACGCCAGGGAAAGTTGTGTCGATTACATTTGAATGACTCTCAGGCCGTAATCAACATTGATGGTGTAACTCGCTGGGAAAAAGGTGATCTCTGGGAAAATCTTTCGTTGTGGACGCCAAATTTATCTTCATGGTTTGGCTTTAATGAAAACCGGTGGCTGCTGACTCCATACAGCCGGAAGGTTTATGACGACCTCGGTAGTGAAGGTACGGTCAACTTTACTGTCCATAATAACAGCCCGATATCAAAGCGTGTGAGACTGTCGTTAGAGTATGATGACAATGCTGTTTGGTCGGCTGAATTGCCGAAAACCGAAGTCATACTCGAGGCGAACTCGTCTGCGCAGGTACCGCTTGCGTATAGAGTGCCATCGATAGGTACCCAGTGGAAGTGTTATGTCC
>CAZWME010000309.1:0-6245 GCA_964634515.1 uncultured Pirellulales bacterium
ATCTCCGCACCACTGATCATCTATGAAAGAGTAACGCAAAATAATCCGTTCGCGCTTTTGGGACACGTAGAGGGTGCCTTTCATGGTGGGCGTTTTAGATGTGAAGGTCCTTTTGCGCACTTCATCATGATGGGCCTGTTTTGGGCAAGTGTAGTACCTGTATTTGTGTCATATTTTGCCGCTCGGCGGTCAAAGTTGCTTTATGCCCTTGCTTCGGTTTGTGCCTTGATTTGTGTAATTCTAAGTGCTTCCAGTACTCCTTTGATGGCGGTGGTTGCGATAGCTTTTTTTGGAGCACTCTGGAAGTATCGCAGCTATGGAAGGACAATCGCCCTGGGAATTGGGGCTATGATATTTGCTCTTCATGTTGTTATGGAGGCACCGGTTTGGCATCTCGTATCCAGAGTCAACGTTTTCAGTGGATCAACCGGTTGGCACCGTTTCAACCTGTTCAATCAGTTTGTCAAGAATATCGGAGAATGGTTCTTGTTAGGCTGCCGTGATGTGGAACATTGGGGTATATTCCAAGGTGATGTTACAAATCAGTATGTTCTTGAGGGTGTAAGAGGTGGAGCATTGACACTTGTAGTATTTGTTATTATGGTTGTTCAAGCGGTTAGGATTACGGGGATTTGTTCAATGAAATCCCAAAGTCGGGAGACTCGCATCCTTTGCTGGGGTTTTTGCGTGTCTATTCTGGGGCATTGTGTGTCTTTTTGGGGTGTCTCCTACTTTGGTCAGATTATGTTGTTGTTATACTTTACCCTGGCGATAGTCAGCTTTCTTGAAGATAAGGAACACCTCAAATTTGCGGTAAAATACCGAACTGTCGCTAAATTTACCTGATTTTATTTGGGGATAATGTGCGAGATGCTTTTCTAAGGGATTGCACAAGAAAAATATGAGCATTACTGATGTGTCAATCATTATAGTCAGTTGGAATACCCGGGATATTCTCCGAAACTGTCTTAAGTCGATATATGAACAGAGCAGTGATAGCTCTCTTGAGGTGAATGTCATAGACAACGCCTCAACCGATGGTTCGGCCGAAATGGTCAAGAAAGACTTTCCACAGGTAACACTCATTGAAAATTCTGAGAATCGTGGTTTTGCGACGGCTAATAACCAGGGAATTGCAATCGCCAAAGGGCGATACGTATTACTACTAAATCCCGATACCATTGTTTTGGATAACGCAATAAATAAAACTCTTTACTTTGCGGACGCACATCCGGAATCTGCTGTTGTGGGTTGTCGTGTCCTAAATCCCGACCGGACGTTGCAGCCGACCTGCTTTATGTTCCCGTCTATATCGAACATGCTGCTCTCAACTACTTACCTGTATAAATTGTTCCCGAAAAGCAGATTCTTTGGACGAGAACGAATGACATGGTGGGATAGGAACGACATAAGAGAAGTCGATGTCGTAACAGGTTGCTTTATGCTCATCAGACAGGATGCTATCAAAAAAGTTGGTTCGATGGATGAGCAGTTTTTCGTGTACGGGGAAGAAACCGATTGGTGTTACCGCTTCAATCAGGCGGGCTGGAAAGTCATGTTTACACCGTGTGCTGAGATTATTCATTTGGGTGGACAAAGTACCCGAAAAAAGGCGACAGCTATGGTCGTACAGCTTCGAAAAAGTATCTTACAATTCATGAAGAAACATCATAATCCATTCATCTACCGAATAGCATGTTTGCTAACAATAATCTTCCTTGCTGTTCGTCTGCCAATATGGTCTGTCATGGCTTTCTTCCAGCGTTCTGAAAGCAGTGAAGCAGCTATCAAAAAACGGGCCTATTATACCGGCATCGTGAATATTCTGTTTGGCCGGACCGATTCATAAAACGGAGTGTATTTATGAAAGAGGTGTTGGAAACAATCGCAGAGAACAAAGGAAACGTAAATGGACTTGCGATATTTTCTTTATTTGTAGTATTGACACTCTGTCAAATTACCTATGCTGAACGTCAAGTCAGCCAATTTGGTATCACATGGAAATTCAACAGGGACTATACTATCGGCCAATTTGCAAATAGTGATTACTGGGTTCTCGGGCCTGTAACTATAATAGGAATAGATCCACCATCAACTGAAGCAAACGGTCGCACTATAAATGGTTCAATGGTCAATCCTTCCCCAAAACTCGGCTCTACACAGGGCTACGATAGTGCAATGTATGGAGGATATGGATCGCGTTTCGATCCAAATCTCAATGTTGGCCGACCTAATAATAGGGATCTTAGTGCAAGAAATTACTTTGTTCTTCAGCCTCACTCTTCTTTGGTATCCACTATCAGCATTTCGGAGGGGGGGCATAGGCCCCAGCTTAGTACGGCAGCCATATTGACGGTACTTTCTGAACCTGCTGCAGAAGGCAGCTTTCGACCTCCATACTGCGGCGCCGACAAAACTATTAAATTTAACAAAAACCAACTCGATTACTCCTGGCTTGCGAACTTAAAGCCTGTGCCAGGTGCGCCCGGCATTATGGTTGTAGAACGCTATTTTGAACGACCATGGATAGACCATATTCCGGGATGGATGGGTTGCTTTCATCATCCATTAGAAAACATGCCATGGTATGATAGAGATGTGTGTAATCGAGTAGGTATCGGTGCCTTAAAATTACATCTTAATCTGACCAATCAAATGAAAGAGGTATTGCTTATACGTTATGTACAGTTAGGTATAGACCTTTATGGTATAGTTCAGGATGGAGGGAAATCAAACTGGCTTCAGACCAGCGGACGTAAATATCCGATTTTGTTTGCAGGGCTTGTGCTCAATAATTCCGATATGAAAAATATAGGGGCCGTTGATGATCCAGCCGATCCTAATCACATCCGATTCGAGGAAGATGAAACGACATTTTACATCACTAAAGCAGATGTGGACATGACCCATAGCTCTCGATGGAATCCTGATAGTAGAACTGCTATGCTGCTTCCGTACGAAGAACAGGATATTGGTCTTCCTGAGTGGGGAATAGTGCGAGGGGGTGACATTACAAGAATCAACAAACATTGGGGAGCAATATACAGAACAGTTATTGGTCAAGCTTACGGTGGATTTATCCTTGCAATGCACATTATGGGAGTAAAAGATTTGTGGAACCATGACGCCTTATTTGATTATAAAGACCGTTATATGCAGGTTGAGTCAAATTATAGGGAGCTATCAAAATTTGTTGAAAAAATGTGGGACGCCTACCGCGCAGATTACGGACCTGTGTGGACGATGTATCCTATGCTGAATATTATCGCAACTGGCGGCTCAGTAACAAAGACCCCAGATAAAACACTTTATACTCTTGGCGAAAAGGTAGTCCTGAGTGCTTTTGCTGATCCCGGATATGAATTTGCAGGTTGGTCAGGATGTCTCAGCGGAATGGAAAATCCTGTAACAATAGTTATGCATGCCAATCGGTCTATTATTGCAAACTTCACCACAATCGCGCTTGCGCCGGAGAATGTAGAATAATCGGTTTTTAAGATATGCATATTCACGACAAACGTTAAGGAAATAGCATTTTACTTCGAATTAGTTTGACAACACATAAAAAGTACTATGAATGTAAAAGTGATAACTAATGGTTTTTTTACGTTGCTTATTAAGCGTTATGCAAGTCCGTTCTGGATACGTAGAAAGCAGATTGACAAGACTCAGTGGCTCAGCATTCAGAAATTACAGGAGCTGCAACTGACACTGCTCAAAAGGCTTGTTCATCATTGCTATAATACGGTGCCTTTCTACAAAAAATTAATGCATGATCATAATATTAAAGTTGAGGATATACAGACACTTGATGATATAAAACAATTTCCAATTCTGACTAAGAAGGACGTTCTACAAGCCGGCAAGACGATTGTTTCAACAAAATATCCAAGGTGGATGATGCGCATAGCTCACACGGGAGGCACTACAGGAACACCATTGTTGATTTCGAGAGATATAATCTCAATTGGAAATAACCATGCATTTTTCCGGCGCCAAAAGGATTGGGCTGGGATTGGACTGCGGGACAAAATGGCCATTCTAACAGGCAGATTGATTGTTAAACCTGATAAGAAGAACGTTCGCTTATATGCCTATGACCCGTTTATGAAAGAATTGATACTTTCAACATATCATCTGTCCCAAGATACAGCCAAAGGATATGCAGAAGTGATAAGACGACATAACATCAAAGCAATAGATGGATATCCTTCGGCAGTATATTTGCTGGCTAAGACATGTTTGGAATCCGGGATTGAGCTTAAATTAAAATCAGTTTTGACTTCGTCCGAAACCTTGACCGAATCAATGCGCAATACAATTTCTCAGGCATTTAAATGTCAGATATATGATTATTATGGTAGTGCCGAAAGAACATGCATCATTCATACCTGTGAACATGGCAGCTACCATATCATAGCTGAATACGGATTGACCGAACTTATCCCCGTGGATGATACAGCAGATGGGCGATGTCGGGTAATTTCAACAGGATTTTGGAATATGGCCATGCCTTTAATAAGGTACGATATGGGAGATATTTTGCGGAAATCGGACAAGCCCTGCCCGTGCGGCAGAGCTTATCCAGTTGTCAAATCCATCAGTGGCAGAAAAGGCGATGTAATAAGAACTCCATCAGGCAAAGAATTTGGTGCCGCCATTTTGACACACCTGTTGTACGGCACCGATCATATAATTGAAAGCCAAATTATACAAGATGCCCTGGATCATTTGACTATCGAATATGTGCCGAATGAAAAATTTACGAATAAAGATATGGAAGACTTTAAGAGTCTGCTCGCCAAGCACCTGCCAAGTGAGTTAAGAGTCGATATGAGAAAAGTCGAAGCAGTTAAAAGAACACGCGATGGCAAGATAAAACCGGTAGTATCACACTTATGATTATGGCCTCAAATATGTTACAAAATCAAGATATTGTTTGTTTTGCTCTTGGTGACTGGTGGGGGATGAATCCCAGTTGCACAACCCATATCATGAAAAAGCTGGCTGAAAAAAACAAGGTCATTTATATCAATCCCATTAGCTCAGACCTTTTTGGGATGAGTAAAAAAAAGAAACGCCTCGCAAGAATCATCAGAAAAATTAAGAGCGTTATTAAATTAGTCAGGAAGGTAAACCATAATCTCTACGTGGTCAGCCCTGTATTTCTACCACTCCAAGGCAATCAATTCTTTGACAAAATAAACGACATCCTAATAACAATGCAACTTAAATTGCTACAGTTCTTTCTAAAAGTAAAGAAACCTATAGTTTGGATCGGAAACATAAGAGTTGCTGATTTCATATCTTACTTTAACCGACAGCTTATTGTTTACCATATATCCGACCGCTTCGACGAATGCCCTTATACCCATAATAGAGAAAAATTGCGATTACGTGAAGAAGCTATATCTCAAAAGAGTGATCTTATCATATGCGTTTCAAAAAAATTATATGAATTGAAGAAAGATTCGAATGCAGATGTTCATTATTTGCCGCATGGTGTTGATTATGACTTGTTTCGGAAGGCAGTGAAGCAAAATATATGCTTAGAGGAACTGGATGGAATTCCAAAACCAATCGCAGGGTATTTTGGCACTATGACTGCCGAGAACGATATTGAATTACTATTATATTGTGCTCATAAACTTCCGGATGTTTCATTCGTGTTTGCGGGACAGATTACCGGAGGAGATTATTCAGAGTTATTGCAAATGCCCAATGTTTACTATCTTGGCAGATTGTCGTATGAAAAAATTCCACTTCTTTGTGCGGGTTTTGATGTTTGCATGCTTCAATGGAAGATAAATGAGTGGATAAGGCATTGTAATCCCCTGAAACTTTTCGAGTATATGGCCTCCGGGCGACCAATTGTTTCAGTTTATATCAGTGAGGTGGCTGAGAAGTACTCAGATGTGATAAGTATAGCAAACAACAAGAAAGAGTTTTGTAATGCAATCACCTGGGAATTACATAATGATACGGCAGAGCGCCGAAATAATCGTATTAGAATTGCAGAACAACATAGCTGGGACAGTCACATAGAGAAACTTTCGCAGATAATTATGGATAACATTGCTGCAAAACAGGCTGACGGCAGCGAAAACATGCGTTAAATACGTCTAAGGAAAAGCAAATTGGCAAATAAAATAAAAATTGCCTGTGTTGGTGACATTATGTGTGGAGATTCGTTTTACGCGATGGGACATGGCGTGGCTTCTTCACTGGACAAATACGGCAGCAGG
>CAZWME010000310.1:0-6244 GCA_964634515.1 uncultured Pirellulales bacterium
CCGCTGTAAGGAACTGTATTCGTGAAAATAGAATCTACGAGATACCGAATATTATCGAGACTTCGAGAAGGTTGGGTATGCAAAACCTGGATTACAGCATAGCCGAGATGTATTCCAAGGGTTATATCGACAGAGACGAAGCGGTTATGCGCTCAAGTAATCCTGCAAAGATGGAAAAGACCCTTGTGCCAAGAGACGTTGAAATTGTCCAGGCGCCGGGATCGGCAAAATCGAAAAGAAAAAGATAAGGTATATATCTATGTTCGAGCAATTCACACAAAAAAATAAAGGTGCAACTGCGGTTGCGAATCGAGAGTCTAAGTCCGAAGGTAAGCAGAAGTCAGGCGAGCAGTCCAAGCAGTCCAATTACATTCGTGAGCCTGTCCCCGCACTGGTAGGTCCAAGGAACAAACAGCAAAGCACATGGGAAATGATAAAGAATTTCAAGGTTGAGGGCGGGCCTAACAGAAAAGATATTCTGAATTTTACAAAACAGCTTTCCATTATGATCCGGGCGGGGATAAGTCTTCAGGACTCGCTTGAATCGATTGCCGAACAAAATAGTAAAGATAAATTCAAGGTCGTCATTGTTGACCTGAAAAATAGAATCGAATCCGGAGAAAGTTTTTCCCAGGCACTTGGCGTGTATCCTAATATATTCAGTGAACTTTACATAAATATGGTTGCAGCAGCAGAAGTTAGCGGCTCGCTCAGCAAAATGCTGGAAAAATTATCAGAATATCTTGATTCGGAAGCCGAAACCCGATCTCAAGTTCGCGGTGCTATGGTTTATCCCGTTATCATAGCCGTTATGGCCGTGACAGTTACAATTTTCCTGTTGTGTTTTGTCCTTCCGCGGTTTACGACCATCTTTGCAGGCAAGGAGCATCTGTTGCCGGGACCAACGAAAGGATTAATGGCTACGAGCGCGATTATGCGAGGATACTGGTATTTTATTATACCGGGTATAGGCGCTGCATTCTGGGCTTTCTGGTATTTCATTGGCACCGAGGGCGGGCGTCGATGGTGGGACAAGACCAAATTGGTATTGCCTCTTATAAAAACACTTTGCCGAAGTCTTTATATAACGCGAAGCCTGCACACGATGGGAGTGTTGACAAAAGCAGGAGTACCGATACTAAATACAATTTCGATAACAGCACAAATCGCGGGAAATATTCTTTACAAAGAAATGTGGCTCGGTGTTTATGAAGAGGTTCGTCAAGGAAAGAAAATCGCATCCAGCCTGAACCAGTATAAACTAATGCCGAGCAATGTGATTCAAATGGTAAAAAGCGGCGAAGATTCAGGTACTATGAGCGATGTGTTAAAAGATGTTTCAGAGTATTACGCAAGAGAGCTTAGAGCTGTTATCAAAGCAGTAACTTCAATGATAGAGCCCATAATGATAGTTGTGATGGGTATTTTAGTCGGCTTTATTGCGATGAGTATTATTCTGCCGATATTTAAGATGTCCAGTCTCGTTATGGGCAAGTAAATTCATCATGTGTGCTGCACCCGGGAATGTTATGAATGCGATTGGAGGTGCGAGATGAAAAATACAGGATGCAGAGACGGCTTCACACTTATCGAGGTGTTAATTGCAATACTGTTAATCGGTCTTGCAATTGTTTCCCTGATTTCAGCCAATGGTTCATTCACACAAGCCAACGGTGCCGGGGTGGAGTTGTCAACCGCGGAATTTCTCATTGAACAGATAAGAGAGCTTAGTACTGTTCTGGAGGTAATCGACCCAAACACCGGCACTACCACATTTGGCCCGGAGACGTCAGAGACACTCGCTAACTATGACGATTTGGATGATTTTCATGGTAAGGTTTTCTCTCCACCCATCAGTGCCGACAGAAATTCTTTGGCCGACCTTGGTGCGTACAGCCAGCAGATTACAGTCGAAAATGTCAATGCGTCGGATTTTGAGCAGGTCGTAGGCAACCATACCAGCTTCTTTGTTCGAGTAAGTGTAAAGGTCTTTTTGAACACAAAGGAAATCAGCTCGGCCGGTTGGCTAAGGTCCCGATACTAAAAGACGTCAAGGGGGGTTTCAAAATCAGACATACAAAATACGACATACTAAAAACGAACTACCGGTTACGAATATCAAAGCCCCGATATTGCTTCTGCAGGAAAGAACACGGCGGTGGCTTTACAATTGTAGAGCTCCTTATTGCTTTGGCAATAGCCAGTATGCTGCTGGCTTCTATTGCCGTTGCCATTAACGCCTCGATCATAAATTATCGGGAAAACGAAGATATGTTTAAGGTCATCAACAGTGCCCGGCAGGCCCTGCTCCGGATGACAACTCAACTTCGAACGGGTGACAATGTCAGCGTGTCTGAACCGAATAACAGGTGCAGTTTTTTTACGGCTGAGAACAAAGATATTACTTATGAATACAGAAGTGCAGACAACAAACTTTATCTGATTACAAATGATGATTTGACCGACCCTGATTATGTGCTTTGTGACAATGTTACTGCCATGACTTTCACAAAGGCTTTTACCGATGACGGAACTGATTGTAAGAGCGTCCAGGTTTCTATTACGGTTGCTCAGGGTAATGCAGAACGAAAGATTTCTGCCGCTGCGGTTATAAGAAGAAATTTGGACTGGTAATCGTTGTTTTCACACAAATAGTACATAAAAATATCAACATTTGGCCGGCACAGACTAAATTTACTACAAACTTTTGTCGCTCCGGCCATATTTGTCATAACATCTTTTCACGTCTAATGTTATGTCAGACGTATCGAGTATCATCTCTCATTTACAAAATAGTTTTGCACAAAATTTCTTGATTTTTTATCTTTCTTGACGATACTATTACATAAAGCCCTAAAGGGGCGGTTAGCTCAGTCGGCTAGAGCGCCTGCTCGACACGCAGGAGGTCACTGGTTCAAGTCCAGTACCGCCCATTGGTTTTCCCCTGTTGCCAACTGATGAAAACAGGGCTTTTTTTATGTCATAAAGCCGATTTTCGAGTATTCTCAATAGTGCCGAACACATTTTTTTGTCTCCGATATTGCCAACAAAAGACAAGAAATAACAAATAATTCCAAAAGTGTCTCCTTAACGAAGGAAAATTCGAATAGCTTACAGAGCCTCATTCAGAGGCGGTAGTTTTAATTGTCATTCAACGATAGGAACAATTGTCGCTGATCACCATGGCTTTACTCGGGGCGAGTGACAGGATTTTGGTAGAACTTGCTATTTGTCTTCCGCCCATATTGCTTTTATTGTTTCCTCCTGACCGAAGCCGGTTGGGACAGCTTTGGAAGGTGTGTTCGCCCAGTACCAGATCTTCTTTCCAACAGGATTGGCCAGTGTTCTGCTGCCGGGCATTTGGAGGTAGCCATTGGGATCGTGTTGGCGGATCCATTCCCAGGCATATCTGAGCCATGAATTGCGGTAATCGGCAGGTTGGTGAGCGAACCAGCAGATTTCGTCGTAGCCCCATATGTAGTGCATTCCAATGTTCTGGCCGGATCTACCGCTTGAGCCGAAGTTGTCAAGTTCAACGATATAGGGCAGGCTGTCACATTGCCAGCCATTTGTGCTGATACCGCCTTTGCTGCGGGTGAAGATGCTATCCAGGTAGCCAACTTTCAAGACACCCTTCTGAGGCTCGGTGATGACCTCATCGATCCGCAGCGGGAAGGAGTGAAAGTCGAACAAAAGCCTGTCGTCATGGACGATGCCACCGCTGGGGACGTGTGCATCAGTCAGTAGAAAATGACGTCTTGCATGCTTAGCGGCGTATTTGCGAACGCGGGCCATCATGTCACGCCAGGCACGATGTTCCGGGTCGCGATCGTCCATGATCTCGACCTGACCGAAGTGTATGGCCTCAACGCCGATATCAACATAACGTGCGGCGAGATAGAAGAACCACATACGAGTCTCGAGCCTGCTCATATCGGGGACGGATGAGCCGATACGCCAGTGATTGACGCGATGGCCATCGGGGTATAGCATAGCTTCGTAGTCAAAATTGCGATTCTCCCAATCGAGGTCAAATTCGTCGAAGACCCACTTAGGAACTTTGAGTGTCTCGACCTGTTTGCTTACTATTTCGAAGGCGGCGGCTTGCAGAACTATGTTGGGATCGGCAGCGTGGATTTCTTTTGCAATCGGTCGGGCTTTTTTGAGCAGTTTATCAAAACGACCCTCACCGCCCCACATGTAAATAGCTCGACCGGCGAACTTAACGCCAACATCTATGAGCATTCGGATGTTGTCATCGGTATTGCCCCCCAAGTGCTTCTCGACACGCTCGCCATTGAGCAACTCCGCGAAAGTAATTGCTCGCGAAAGATAATTCTCGAGCACGTTTCGGGAGATCTTGCCATCGAAGGAATAATCGCGTTCCTTCTTGGGATCAATGACAGAATCAATCTTAAGTTCTGTTATCCGTGCCCAGTGCGGATTCTGTGGATCTCCTTGGTAGCACTGTATGCTCACATGGGGTTTGTCGCTATTTTCGGGCGGCCTCGGTTCCGTACAAACTCCAACGTCAATCCATTTGTCCTCGGGGGCGAGACGGTAGTATCCCCGCACTTGCCCTCCTGTAACCTTGAGCCGAACCGTGACCTCATCCCTTTCTATGGGAATTATCTTAATCGTGCGAGTTCGATCGTCCTCTTCACGTCCCATTACAACCGAGTTTTTTCCGTGCTCGAGTTCCAAACCAATCTTTACCATATGGCTATCTCGGTGGTACCATACAAGGTCAATCTGTTCCCACCGCCGTGTGGGCGAATTCGCTAACGTCGCCCTAACATCCGTACCGGATTCTCTAAGATCTTCGGCAATGGGGATTAATAATACGTTCTTAGCGTTATTCTTTCGGCCCCACATATTTCCGGGCTCGATTTTAATCTCAAGCCCTTGGTTTCGCAGTCTCCAGGCTTCTGGATTCTCCCGCCTCCATGTCCATCCATTTGGTAGTGACTCTACGGCAAATGGATTCTTATCTTCTCCGCCATGCATAGGAACGTTGCCCAGCAACATCATCAGCACAATAACTGAGAACTTACTCACTTTTTCATTCATAGCAGACTCCATAGTTAAACAGCTAAATTCGTCATATCCGGTCTTTTCCTGTACAGTGTAATTCTTGGAACGCAATAGCAAGCCAGGCCTGTGTAAAACATTTCACAGAGACAAATGAATCGTTTTTGCCAGAAAAACATGTTACACCTCTGTAACTACCCTGACTTCGAGAGTGATTGTTTCCGGCTTCCAGGCGACTTCAGGGGATAAAGCTATATCTTCGGCCTCTGGCGATATCGACTGCCCTTCTCTCGTCCTCGTATCTGATCCGTGCTGGCCCGCCGGTCTTCGACTGAATGAAAGCGCGTTTCAGCTTTCCACCTTCCCAGTAGATATCTACCTCATAGCCGCCAAAAGCACGCAGGCCCGTAACTTTGCCTTCAGGCCAGGCTCTGGGCAGTGCAGGAAGAAGATGGATCTGCCCGTCGTGGCTCTGGAGCAACATCTCGGCAATGCCGGTAGTCCCGCTGAAATTGCCGTCAATCTGAAATATCCGGCCCGGCCAGCAGGCATTCATTAAATTATCAAACGTGTTGCGTGAGATTAAGCGGTTGAGATACCAGTGGGCTTGCTCTGCTTTACCAAGTCGAACAAAGAAACATATCTTCCAGGCATTGCTCCAGCCAACATCTCCGCCAAAGCCACGTTTCACAAGTGTTCTCCGTGCAGCTTCCTGCAAGTGAGCATCCTGCTCACCGATCAGAGAGAAAGGATGCAGGCCAATTAAATGAGACACGTGACGATGTTTCGGGTCGTTCTCTATGTAGTCTTCAATCCATTCCTGGATTGTGCCATCGGTGCCAACTTTCAAGGAAGGTAGCTTCTGAAGACTATCCTCAAGCTTCGATCGGAACTGTTCATCAGTGTCGAGAATCTTTGAGCCGCTCACCACAGCTTCAAAAACCACACGGACAATCGACGTGTGGTAAGTGGATCCTCTTGTAATTCTGACCGACTTGTTGAGTTCGGGATGGATATAAGCATTCTCGGGTGACGTTGAGGGCACAACTACGAGATAGCCATCCTTATCCTCAACGAGGTAATCCAAAATATACTCAGCGGCTCCCTTGAGGATTGGGTAGGCTCGTTTCTGTAGAAAGGCCCTGTCCTGGGTAAACTCGTAGTGTCGCCATAATGTCATGGCCATCCAAGCTCCAGCGAGCGGATCCAGTAC
>CAZWME010000311.1:0-6237 GCA_964634515.1 uncultured Pirellulales bacterium
TAAACGCGTCGAGGTGGTTAGAAGAATAAGCGGAGATCGTGAAGTAATTGTAATGCTGGATTTGGATAAGATTGCCAGCGGCGATCTGCCGGATGTTTTTATAAAGCCGAATGATTTAATCAATGTCGGAACGCATCCAACCTCCAGATGGCGTGCAATTTTACGAAATGCCTTCAGGGCTACTTATGGATTTGGATTTGTTTATGACCGTAATTTTTCAGATAGAGATTTTGGCACCAGCAGACCTTTACCGGGCTGGTTCTAAGAAAAGTATAGAGCGGAAAGTGCAGAACTGCCGAACTCGACAGTTCTGTTTTTTTATAATTAGCGGTTAGTTATCACTATGGTGTACGATATCACTTCTTCTATTGCGAATAGGTCTGATTACGCTAAGAATTGTAAAATGAATAACCAAACACAACAAACAGTTACACCGCCGCAAGAAAAGCACTGGAGTCGGCTCGGGCTGCATAATTACATTAAAATTCTTATAATAGGAATACTGTTCTGCTATCTTTTTCGTGATGAGATTCAGGCCATTATCCACAGATGGCTTACGGACAGCAGTTGGTCGCACGGCTTTCTAATCCCGATGTTCAGTCTATATTTCATTAACCAGCACAAAGAAGAGATTCTCCGCTCAGTTCGAAATAATGAGTTAAAACCAAATTATATTGGCCTTTTTTTCATGATTTGCGGTGTTTTGTTTTATCCCTTCAATATTGTTCAGCTTCAGTACGGATACCTAAGACCCATCGGCATGATAGCGACGCTTGGTGCGATTGTGTTGTTTTTGGGTGGATGGTGCCTGGTGAAATATACGTGGCTGCCGATAGCTTTTTTGATTTTTGCTGTGCCGTTGCCACGTAGATACTATGTTAGCCTGACTATGCCGATGCGGCATCTTGCTGCCTCTGTAGCAACTGCATTACTGAATCTTCTCGTCGGGATGCAAGCCTCTGTCAACGGTGTTGTTATAGATGTGATTTATAAGGGACGGCAACTTGAGCCTTCGCTTAATGTTGCTGAGGCTTGCAGCGGGATGCGACTATTGATGGCCTTTTTGGCTTTGGGCGTTGCAATGGCATATCTGCACCACAGACCTTTATGGCAGAGATTAGTGCTTTTAACCTGCACGATACCTATAGCGATATTCTGTAATATTGTGCGGGTTACGGTAACGGGCTTTATTTATGTGCTGATACATCCGAAATACACCCAGGGAATCTATCACGACTGCCTGGGATTAATAATGTTACCGCTGGCGTTTGGTTTATATGGTTTTCTGGCGTGGTTTATGTCGAGTTTGTTTATCGAAGGCAGTGACATAGTTAACGAAGATATTGTGGTCCATAGGCATAATAAGTGATGTTTGATATTAGAAACAATATACGAGTATATTTTCAGCCGGCCTTTTTGATATGTGTCGTGGTGCTTACGACGGCCGGGGCCGGTATGTCGATAGCTGTAAAAAGCTTCGGAGTGTACTTACAAAAGGAACCGCTGCCGTTGAAGAAATCTTTTGACCTTCTGGATGAAAGTGATTTAGCTTCTTACAGAGTAATATCAAAATTAAAAATTGAGAACGAGGAAATAATCACAGCTTTAGGGACCGAAGATTACATCCAGTGGATTCTGGAAGACACCGAAGCGGCAGATGATAGTGCACCTGAAAAATGTATGCTGTTTATCACTTATTACCAGCTTCCTGACAGGGTGCCGCATGTACCGGAAGAGTGCTATGCCGGTGGAGGCTTTCAAAGATTGGCATCCGACAGTGTAATGCTGGAAATAAACAACAATGCCGGTTTTGATAGAAAATTACGGGCAAAACACCTTGTTTTCGGCAGTACGAAAGCTAACCTCTGGCAAAAAGGTGAAAAATTCCCGGTTTTGTACTTATTTAAGGTCAATGGAGAATATGCGGCTTCCAGAGAAGAAGCCCGAATTGCTTTGAATAAGAACCTTTTCCGGAAATCTTCGTATTTTTGCAAGGTTGAGCTGGTTTTTAACCAGACGCTGATTCCACCCGGCAAAGAGCAGGCAATTAAAGCAGGTGAAAAGCTCCTGGCCGTGATTTTGCCTGTTTTAGAAACAAAGCACTGGCCTGACTGGGAAAAGTAAATAGCTCTCATCGACGAAGGCCGAAGACGCAGCAGTATGATATAAAGGAATATTCAAAATATTTAATAATGAGGTATAATTTATGGCTAACAGGAGGTTAAATAAAAAAGTTGCACTTATCGGCTCGGTGATTTTTGTAGTTCTTGTCTTGGGGGCCATTTTCGTAATGTTTGAGTTAAGCGGAGATCCGCAAGAACTTATCAAAGACGCAGAGGCTGCTCTACAAGCAGCACGACAGGCAACGGATGAACAAGTAAAACAGCAAAACTATGACAGTGCTGAAACCAGTTTTCGTGGAGCATATGCGAGGGCAAAAACCGACTCTCTCAGAGAGGAGGTACTTTTTAAAATGGTGGATATGTACCTTGAGGTCGAGGATAAGGAATGGCCCTTTGTATTGGGGTGTTGGGACGAAATAATAAGAATAAATCCCAACAATCCGAAAGCCCGATTTGGGCGGTTAAAATATTTTCACATACTCTCTGACAGCAGTATCGGCGGCCCCTGGCAGGAGGTGCACAAGCAGGCGTCGGAATTTTTGAAAGTGGCGGAAGATGCAGACCTGCTTGGAGCCGATACGGCCAAGTGGGATGTCTTTGAAGCCGAGCAAATCGACACCTCTCGGCAGCGGCTGGGGCCGTACTTGTATCTACTAAGAGGCAGGGCCGCTCTGGAGATGGCATCCATGGGGGCGGTTACCGACAGGGACAAATCGCTTGCCCAGGCAGTCGATGATTTGAAGAAAGTCCAGGAGTATGAGCCAAATAATATAGATGCCTATTGGTATTTGGCCATGGTGACAATTACAAAAGGGGAACTATTGGCTTTGCGAGGCGGACCTGAGGAAAGAGACAAAGCTGTAAAACAGGCAACAACAATTTTAGAGCAGGCGGTTCAGATAGCCCGGACTGAGCCGAGAGCACATATTAATCTTCTGGCAATGAAGCTTATGCTTTCTAAAAACAGCGATCCTGCCCAGCAGAAGGAACAGATTGAAGCACTTGAACCGGAGTATTTGTCGCTTGTACGCAACTTCGATTCCAGCGCAGAGGCATTTGCTGCAATGTCTCAATTTTATTCGGCCTATTCATCCTTTACAGGTCCGCGGTTGGGCCCGGAAAAGCTTGATAAGGCTATAGAGGCCGTTGAACAGGCGATGAGGCTGGACGGACAAAATGTGGTCTATTCGATAAGTGCTGCCAATTTATACTACCGAAAGTTTTCTCTTTATAGTCAAAAGCCCCAGATATATAAAGCAATAGAGACAGCCAAAAATGCACTTACTTTACCCGATGCACAGGATAAACCCGGCCCTCGGCATCGCGCTAATATAACCAACAGATTTATGCTGTATGCTTTTCTGGCAAATTGCTACATCGAGCAGATACTTGAGCCAGGTGAACCTGAAAATCCATCGCAAATGGCTGTTTGGATGACAGGTGCTGAGCAGGCCGTACACGAAATCGAACAGATTTTTGGCAGCGGTGAAGAGCCGTTCATTATTAAGTGGAAAGGAATGCTCCAGCTTGCGAAGGGAAACAAAGAAGCCGCTATCAAAGACTTATATACAGCTTACGAAAAATTTAAAGCACTTAAGCCACCTGAACCATCCTCATGGCCGAGAGACGACGAATTTTCACAACTTTCTTACACTCTGGCGAAGGTTTTCAAAGACACTCCTGAGATTGGCGCAGTCGCTGAATTTCTGATAAGTGCGCTCTATTCGGGTATTAGTGAGATTAAACCTGAAGCGCGTTTGGATTATGTAGATGTGGTTATGAAGTTTGGTAACTTCTCGGACGCCTTACACAATATAAATGCTTTTGAAGAATATTTTGGGCCTATTGAGAGAAGCAGGATACTTCGTATCAAAAGTTATATCGGAGCAAAGCAGTTTGACGAGGCAGAGAAAGAATTGTCGGCCATGGCGCAGGATGAGCCCGATACGATTAAACTAAGACTGGCGCTGGCGCAGACCAGAATCAGACAAATGCAACTGAATATGGCACAAAAGGAAATGCGTGAAAGCTCGGACATTATTCCCTTGCGAACAGAACCTGATGAAAAAGAGCCTGTCGGATTCACAGCCGACATCGGTGTAATGACAGAAGAATTGAAAAGCTACCGGCGGCTTGAGGTGGAACTGCTGGAAAAACTGCTGCTGGTAGAGCCGAATTCTGTCGGACAAAATTCTATTGTTGGTATTTGCAGAAATTACATCGCACAAGGCCAGGCAAATCGGGCTGAAAGTTTGGTTGATAGTTTTTTAAGTCATTTTCCGGATAATACAATAGTGCAGGTTTATAAGCAGATACTCTCCGAACCTGACCCGGCGAATATTTCGCAGCAGAGACTCAAAGAATTAGAAGAGCAGGTGCTTTCGGGTATCACTGACCCTGTTCGCCGCGCAACACAGCTTGGAATATTTTATCGCAGGCACAGCGAAACGGAAAAAGCGATTCCCCATTTAAACAGGGCTGTTGAAACAGGAACTTCGCAGCAGGATGCAATCGAGGGTCCTGCTTTTGAGTATGTGCAAATTGCCGCGAGCCATCTTTTGGATATTGCGCTTACCACGAAAGACTGGGAACTGGCGGAGCAAATTACAAAGACAACAAGCCGTGAAAACCTTGATAATTGTCAGGGGCGGATTTTTGCAGCCCGCCTGGCAATGGCCAAAGGTGAATTCGAAGATGCGTTGGCAAAAATCAACGAATGTTTGGAACAAAGACCCGTATTTTCATATGCTTATATGCTCAGGAGCGAAATCAATGCTGCTCTTAGAAATGAGCATGCATCTATGGAGGACATTCGCAAAGCTGCCGCCTTAAATCCTCTTGATGGAATTATTGCAAAAGCGTCGGCAAATGTTTTATATAATCGAAATCAAAAACTTAGTGATAGCGTCTCTTCTGCTCAGGTGGTTGAAGTCAGAACTGCCCTCGAAAGGGCAATCGCGCTGAATCGAGGTGATTTGTCATTGTTGAGCCTGTATGCCGAGTATATAGCACCGATAGAACCAATGAGAGCGATTGCAATTCGACAGGACCTGCAAAGCGCAGCTCCTAATATGGAAAATAATTTACTTCTCGGTCAACTGGCAACTCAAGTGGCTGTCAAAGAAACCAATACGAAGCTCAAGGAGGCGATATTTGGTATCGCTGCTTCGGCTTTCGAGCAGGCAAGGAAAATAAATCCTCAGGACAAGCGGATGCTTTATTACTATGCCGAATATTTTAGGGCCTTGGGTCAGGATGAAAAGGCTACGGCTCTGCTGGAGGAATCTCAGGAGCAGAATTTGCTTTGGGACCATTATTTTCAGCAAGGCCGATACAGCGATGCAAAAAGGGTGCTGGAGCAATTATACAAAGGCGGCACCAGAGATGCGGCAGTTCTCAGAGGTCTTTTGCTTGTTGCCGAGAAAACCGGCGACGGGGAGGCTGTAAAGAAATATTCCAGTGAGCTTATAGCGTTTGAAGATACCGTAGAAAATAATCTTGTTCAAATTGAGGCTTTTCTTAGAGCCGGCCTTATCAGGGAAGCTGAATACAAATTACAAAGCTTTAAGGAAAAGTATCCCAGCGAACGCAGAATACTCCTGCTTGAAGGCTGGCTGCTGATGAGACAGGGACAAATGCAAAAGGCGTTGGAGCTGACTAACAGAAATCTCCAGACCAGCAGAAACAACCCGGTGGCATGGCGATTAAGAGGTGAAATCAATTTCTTTCTTGCAGATTATAATAAGGCAATCAGTGACCTTAGAGAAAGCAAATTATTGTTCGATGAGCCTGCTACTCGAATTTCTCTGGCTAAGGCTTATATGGGCGCCGAGCGATACGAGGATGCCATAACCGAGCTTAAAGTTACGATTAACACTCCCGGCGTTCACACCCAAGCCAGGTTATTGCTTGAAAACATTTATTCACGGCTTGACAGAAAACCGGCCTTGAGGAAATTCTATGAAGAGACGCTTGAGAAATTCCCCGACAGTGCACAGTGGCTTAATCGAGCTGGTGCATTTGCCGTTAAGACGGGTGATTTCGACAAAGCCGAGCAATTGTATATGAAAGCTTATTTGCTCAGGGGCCAGGCACATGTTGCCGGTAATGGCTC
>CAZWME010000312.1:0-6230 GCA_964634515.1 uncultured Pirellulales bacterium
GCAGAGCAACACTATCAAGGTGGCCTTGATAGGCTGCGGCGGCCGGGGCACCGGTGCAACGGACAACGCCCTATCTGTAAAAAGAGGTCCGATGAAACTCGTCGCCATGGGCGACGTGTTCGAACATCGCCTTAAAAGCAGTTACGAGAATTTGAATAAAAGGCACCCCGATAAGATGAACGTACCCAGGAGTCGCCGTTTTATCGGCTTCGATGCTTACAAGAAGGCGATGGATTGTCTGAGTCCTGGTGATGTTGCGATTTTTGCGACTCCTCCGGCGTTTCGCTGGGTGCATTTCACCTACGCAATCAAGAAGGGTCTCAATGTTTTCATGGAAAAGCCGGTCACTGTGGACGGTCCGACCAGCAGGCGTATGTTCAGGCTCGCTAAGCAGGCAACGGCGAAGAACCTTAAAGTAGGAGTGGGATTGATGTCCCGTCACAGCCGGGCGCTCCAGGAATTGGCCAAGCGCATCCATGATGGTGAAATCGGCGATATCATTTTGCAGCGTGCCTATCGAATGCACGGACCAATCGGATTTTTCTCCTCGCTGCCCAAACCGCCCGGTATCAGTGACCTGATGTATCAGATCCAGCGTTTCCACAGCTTCATCTGGGCCAGCGGCGGGAACTTCAGCGACTTTAATATCCACCTTATCGATCACCAATGCTGGATGAAAAACGCCTGGCCAGTGAAGGCCCAGGCACTTGGCGGACGCCATTACCGGCAGAGTCCTGACGGTGTTACTTACGTGGATCAGAATTTCGATACGTATTCCGTGGAATACACCTATGAAGACGGCACCACGTTTCTCCTGAATGGACGCTGCATTCTGGGCTGCAAAGAGATTTACTCCAGTTATGCGCACGGCAGCAAAGGCATGGCAGTCGTCTCGAAGCACAGTGACTGCGGGATGCCCTCCAGTATTCACGAAGGCCAAAAAGCGTTGCGCTCGAACATGGTTTGGGAATCGAAAGTCAGGCCAGATGAGCGGAGCCCATATCAAAACGAATGGAACGACCTTGTGGATGCCATCCGCGATGATGAGCCGTACAATGAAACCGAACGCAGCGTCAAAGCCAGCCTCGTGACCAGTCTGGGTCGTATGGCCGCACATACCGGCCAGGAAGTCACCTACGAGGAAATCCTAAATTCCGAACACGAGATGGCGCCCGGTCTGGACAAGCTGACGGAGAATTCTCCAGCCCCGCTGGTGGCAGATGCCGAGGGCAGATATCCCGTTCCTCAGCCGGGTATTATTAAACGGCGGGAATACTAAGGTTTCATTCAGCGTTGGTTGACGGACTATCCTCTTGTCCCAAAAAAGGACTCTGCGTTGTGATGAGCTTTTTCATCATTACTTTAGAGGCATTGAGTTGAATATGAAATAGTAAATATGTCACGGATTAAAAACCGTGGCATATTTCAGCACAGGCTACGCCTGTCCGACTTCATGGGATACTTCTATCTACTGATTAAAACACGCAGAATTACAAGGAAATAATAAAATCATGCGAAAAATATTGCTCTGTATTTCTATTCTATTTTCAATGTTTGATTCTCTTTATGCCGGAGACAGTTGGATAAGAATTAATCAATTGGGATACTTGCCTAATTCGGTAAAAGTAGCTGTTTTAATTTCCGAAGAGGATGTAAGAATTGGACAGTTCCAATTGAGAAATGCAATTACAAAGACCGTTGTATATAAAGGGCAAACTAAAGAATACGATGCAACCGACTGGGGAATGAAATCTGCTTACCGACTTGATTTTTCAAACTTTAAGGGTACGGGAGGTTACTACATTCAAATTGATGACATCATGTCTCCCTGTTTCAGAATAGCAGATGATGTATATAATGGTACTGCCGATTTCATCTTAAATTACATGCGCCAACAACGATGCGGCTACAATCCCTATTTGAAAGATTCATGCCATCCGCATGATGGAATAATTGTTGACCATCCAACAAAAACCGGACGAAAAATAGATGTTACAGGTGGCTGGCACGACGCATCGGATTATTTGCAATACCTTACCACATCAGCCAATGCTACTTATCAAATGCTTTTTGCCTGGTTGCATAATCCAGAGGCATATGGTGATAATTATGACGCCAAAGGGAATAAAGGAGAAAACGGTATCCCTGACATCCTTGACGAAGCCAAATGGGGCCTTGAGTGGCTGGACAAAATGAATCCGTCTTATGGCGAAATGTACAACCAGATAGCCGATGATCGTGATCATATAGGATACAGATTACCCAATAAAGATAAAGCAAGTTACGGACTGGGCAAACACAGACCCGTTTACTATATCACAGGTAAACAGCAGGGACTTGCAAAACATAAGAATCGAACAACAGGGGTCTCATCCAGTGCGGCAAAATTTGCATCTGCATTTGCATTAGGAGCACAATTAATAAAGGAATACGACCCAGTCTTTGCCAGCAAAATAGCCAGAAAAGCCGCTGAAGCCTACGAATTTGCATTAAGTGATTTGGGAGTTTGTCAAACTGCCTGCAATGTATCACCATATTTTTACGAAGAAGGAAATTATGTTGATGATCTGGAATTGGCAGCTTGTGAATTGCATCGTCTGACTAATAAAAAATACTATTTTGACCAGGCAGTAAAGTGGGGTGCAGTCGAACCAGTTACTCCCTGGATATCATCAGGCCATGCAAGACATTATCAATTTTACCCTTTTGTTAATTTAGGACATTATTATTTGTCTGATAAACAGAATATTTACACAGATTATTTGAAGGATGGACTTCAATTCATTATACCAAAATCCCTGTTGCCACGTTTTTTAAGACATCCTCTTGCAGTAGCTGTAAACAAAGACCTTAAAACCACAAGATAAACTGTAAATAAAAAGCCCGCCCTTATGAGGGGCGGGCTTATTTGAAAAGCTAATTAATAACCTGCCGGTTCTAATTCGACAGTTGATAAATTACTGGCCGAAAGTTTCGCCAGCTTCCAAACGTGCTGCGACAAAAGCAGCCATGTTAGCGTTATCACTGCCTGTTACGCCTGAACCGTATTTTTGCATTGTAAAGGCAACTGAATCGCCAACCGGTGTACCCAGTTCAGAGTCCAGAACCGCAATATAATTAACGAAAGCATCAATGTACTCTATTGCCGTAGCATACTGCGTGCCGTCATTTACGCGTCCGGCGAAAGCAGTAACAATTGAGGTGGCCATTTCTGGAGTGTACGGCGCTCCAGCAGGAGCCAACTCGTTAAATACCTGATTCAACGCAGCCATTGCCGAACCATCTGCATCGGCCAGGATTGCCGCCGCATTAACGAGCCTTGCACAGGTCTCACACGGCTGAATATCCGTGTTAAGAGCATAAGCATTCGCCAGGGACACTTCAATGGTGTCTCCCGGAATTCCAAGCTCGGCGGACGCTGCAGCAAGCAGAACAGGACAACCGTCTAAGCCCAAAGTTTGGTCTTCTGCTGCCTGGCCAGCTTCCCGAGAAAGAGGAGCCGCTTCTAATGGGTCTACAAGGACCCATGCTCTGCCGTCTGTGATAGCGGGATTGCCAAGGCCGGCACCGCGAAGCACGTATGTGTAATCAAACGGGAACGGTCCACCGCCATATGGATAGGGCAGGCGGCCAACAGCCTGGTACAACCATTCGGTTATACGAGAGACGACCTCCAGCCTGTCACCAACGTCTCCATCTGCCAGAGAGTCTTCAAACAGAGCGCCAAAGGTAACAGAATCCCAGGCATCGACAACCATTGCTCCCTGAGGTACATCAGGATCTTCGCCTACGCCCATAGACATAATGCTAACCGGCGAACTGACATCAACATCGCCATCCGTACTTGCAAGATAAATTGCTGCGTCGAACGGGTCGCCTTCGTCCCTGAGAATATCGCCTGGTGGTAGTGGGATATACGTGTCGGGAGCATCTACAAAACCAACAGCTGCGCGGTCATCAACAGCACCCGTGTCATCATAGACCCCTTCGGCTACCAATTCAGCATCCGGACCTAAGTTCAGGTCTTCTTCGCTTATAATCACGATTGCGGCTTTCTGGTCAGGGTCAAGAGGCAGCTCAACGCCGATACCGTCAACCTGGCTGGAAGAACCGACAATCGTAACATTAAGAGTATCGTCGTCGCCGCCTGGCGAATATATCTTGCCTTCATCGGCAATAATGGATACTCCGCCGCCGTGTGCTTCCCATTGGCCTTCGCCTATTTCGTGGAAACCTAATTCGCCACCAAGAATCTCATAGCCTTCGGCGATGCTGACATCGCCACCCAGCGAATGCAGATAAACATTGCCGTGACTGGATTCCACAACTTCATCGTAATAACAGTTGTCTGTGACATCACCGCGAAGGATTACGTCTCTTTCTGCGGTAGCGGTCAGATCGCCATGTTCAATAAGTGCGGACTTGAAGGAAATATCCCTACCGGCGGTAAGTGTCATCTCGGTTTCGCCGAAATCCTCGTCAACTGTAACTTCAAGGCGTCCACCCTTATCGAGATAAAGCGGAATTTCGTCATCGTAGTCATCAATGACCATGCCGCCCGCGAGGATGTCGCGTCCGGCATCCATAATCATGCTTCCATTCTCAACCCAGGCGGTCTTGAAGATAATATCCTCACCTGCGTTGAGAACCATATCACCGTCGTAAGCATAAAGCGGGCCACCCTTGTGTTCGGGGTAATCCGAGTCCCGCTCCAGAGCGCCGACCGTAATGCTTCCTTCCGTTGCCGTCAGGTATAAATGTCCATCACTGGATTCAACATATTTGCCCAAAGAGATATTGTTGCCAGCCAGCATATCGATGCTCGTATCAGCATATACATAGCCGCCAGCGTAAATATCATTTCCTGCCTCCATGTTTATATATCCACCATCTATGGCGCAACGAGACATAAAATCATTTTCGACATAGATATCAATGCCATCATTGCCTTCAACAAAGCCGCCGATTTCCTCTATGAAGTCTCCGACTGTTATATTAACGGCTTCCATGTCCAAAAATCCACCTGCATAGATTCTCCTGTAAACGGAGATGTCTGCGCCGGCATCCATTATAAGTGTTCCATCCGCTTCAACCTTGCCATAGGCGGTTATATCGCGACCGGCGTTGATTGTCAGGTCGCCAAGGCCATCTACGTGGCCCGACGGATGGCCCGTGGAATATTCACCTGCAATAACATCGCGTCCGGCCATAATGGTTACACCATCCGCCGCCTCGGTGTCGTTATGCAGGAAGATATCACCGTCATCAGTGAGGTCGGCAGTTACATCGTCATACAGATGTGTCGTACTATCTGATGAGTAAATATGGATACTACCACCGGAACCGTCCAGAGTCGTTAGTTTGCCATAGGCGTAGATATCTTCTCCGGCAGTCAGAGTCATATTATCATTGGCTGTCGTATCTCCGGAGTCCTCATTGAGGCTAATGTCGTTACCGGCATCCATCGTCATCTCACCGACCGATGAAACATCTGCTCTTAGCTCGATGTCACCTTCGCCGGCGTCAACATCCAACGTGCCACCAGACTGAACATTTCCGTAAACTGTAACATCATATTCGGCGGAAGCACTGATATCACCTGTCGTTGTGGTAAGTCCGGCGTCAATGTAAATATAACCGTCATTATCTTCGATAAGATCGGGTGGGTCCTCCAGACCTAAAGGACCATCAGCAACCAGCGTTATGTTGCCTTGTGCAGATATATCACCTTCAAGTTCCATGTAATAGTCGGTGGTTATTGAAACGTCACCGGTTAGTGCCGTGATAGTAGCATCAGAACCATAGCTTGCCACATAGCAATCCACATAATAAGGTTGTCGGTTAATTATCGTTACATTGCCAAACGCTTCCACGGCGTCATACAATTCGACCCCATAACTGCTGTTGATAGTAATATCGCCCGTGACTGATTTCAGCGTATCGTAGGCATATACATCGCCATAGGCCCACAAATCGTCACCATCGTTGCCTGCGGTCAGTGTCATATTGCTGTATGCCTCTACCGGGCCGTTAAGGTACATGTCATAATCAGAAAAAACGTCGATATCACCGGTAAGAGTTTTCAGGCCCTCAGTATAAATATAGGCATTATAATTAGTCGTATCGGCAAACAGTGACAAATTCCCATATGCTTCAACATCACCATCAAGGTCAATTTCGACATAAGAACCGGGGGCATCAGAAGTAGCAGAAATATCAATACTACCGGC
>CAZWME010000313.1:0-3878 GCA_964634515.1 uncultured Pirellulales bacterium
TTGTCCGTACTTTGGAAGCTTACAGAAATTCGCTCGATAAAGATACACCCCTCGTCCTGCCCGGCGATTCGGAATTTTTTAAGTACCTCAGCCCGCCGACAAAAGAATAGAATTCCATAGTTCATCCCGAACAATCACAGTTGGTTGCTGGCATTTGCTCGCCGGCCACAACCACTCTATCATTTTGACAGTAAAAATGCCAAATTGACAGCTTAAACAGCCCAATTTCTGGCCCTGTAAGCCCAAAAACCGTTTTTTTTGATGGTTTATAGCGCTTAAATAATCTGGCACGGAGTTTGCTAATTATTATGGTGGAAGTTTAAATAATTTTGAAAAGTCAAGAGGCAATGAAAAAGAACGTTTGAGAAGAAAAAGAAAGGAGGTGTCGTTATGACACTGGTACGATTTAACAAGGGAAACAGAGGCGGTTTGGCAAGGTTCCACGGTGAAATGGATGATTTGTTTGACGGTTTCTTCGGGGGCCTGGACAGGCCGTTCGCCGGATACAAGGCATGGCCCGCTATAGATGTTGCTGAGGAAGAAGATGCGATCATCGTAAGGGCAGAGGTTCCCGGCTGCAAAGCCGAAGATATTGAAATCTCCGTTCATGGTAATGTATTGATCATAAGCGGGGAAAAGAAGCTGTCAGAAGAGAAAAACGAAAAAGGCTACTACCATGTGGAAAGCACATACGGCAGTTTCAGACGGGAGGTCACTTTACCGACCGATGTCAATCAGAGCAAAGTTGATGCAGCCTACAAAGACGGTGTGCTCTCCATAACCCTGCCGAAAGCCGAAAAAGCCAAGACCATCAAGGTAAAAATAAAAGCATAGTACGGCCGAACCGGTAAGAATGCTAAACTTATGAACGGATAATAAATCTCTGTATGTTGTTCAATAGTAATGGTTCCTGTTAAGTAATGGATTGCATAACAGGAACCATTGTATTTTTAAGGTTGCGGATAAACCCGAATAATTATGATGTATTTAGGTAGCTACATAGCAAAGATCTTATCGATGCGGCCTGCCAAATCGGTCAGATACTCTTCGTCGCCGCCTCTTAGCTCCGTGGTAAGGTACCCATCGTAGCCGATTTCATCCAATGCCCGCCGTACCTGGGGCCAGTTCACATCACCGTCCAGAAGATTGGTCCATTTATAGCCGCTCCGTTTGAAATCTTTAAGATGGATTTTGACGATACGGTCGCCGAGTGTGCGTATCCAGTCCTGTGAATAACCGAATAGAATTACGTTGCCGATATCGAAGTAGGCCTTGAGCCACGCACTCTCGAACTCGTCCACATACCGGGCGAATTCAATCGGACTCAGCAGAAACTTGTTCCAGACGTTCTCGACAGCGATGACCACGCCAAGCTCCTCCGCCAGCGGCAGCAGCTTTTTGATGTGCCTTTGTGAGCGCTTATAGGCCTGCTTATAACTTACGTCCTCCTTGACTATAGCGGGCACAAGCAGCACCGTCTCTGCTCCAAGTGCTTTGGCGCTGCGCAGGGCTGTCTCCATTGTCTTAAGACCCTTGTCTATCACCTTGGGATCGGGATCGGAAAATGGTGCATCCCAGCCCCCCCGCACGATTGAATGAATCGGAACACCGGCCTCACGAGCCAGCTTGCCAAGCCGGCGGGCCGCTCCAAGATCACCCATTGGAGAGCCTTCTATCCCTTCGAATCCGCATTTTTTTGCCAGCTTAAATTTGTCCTCGTCGGAAAGCTGACGAGGCAGCATCCCTAATTGAAGGGATTTGAGAAGCTTGGCGCCTTTCTGTCTGCTTTGGGCAAAAGCCGACTCACTCAGCAGGCCTGTCCCCGCCGTAAACGCAGCAGCATACCTTAAAAAATTCCGACGTCCTATAATATCATCTTTCATAAGTCTACCTCCAGTCTTCTATGTATTTCAACGATTACACTCGATACACGAACCTGTGTACTTTGTTCTATACTACGCCTATGAATAATATAACAGTTTGACCGAGTAATCCAAGTTGAAAAGATGGTTTGTAGAAAAGAATATGAGATTTTTTGCAACGGAGATGGCCCGGTAATAAATGATATATGTGTGGGTAGTTCTGTTTTTATTGGTCCGTCCCATAAAAAGATAAAGTTTTTCATATTTCTTTGCCGAATTAATTAAAGGTATTTAAGTGTTTTAATAGTATTGAAAAGCTGTTTTCCGAAGAAAAAAAGGGATTTTTCAAAACGGCATTGTCGAACGGACCCTTTTTTTGCGAAATTGAGAAATAGACACTCGGAGCTGGAGAGACATTATGAGAACCATAGCGGTTGTGAATCAAAAAGGTGGTTGTGGCAAAACGACAGTATCTATCAACCTGGCCAGTGCTCTTGCGGACATAGGCCAAAAAGTTCTGCTGGTCGATATGGACCCGCAGTCCCATTGTGCGGTGGGCCTTGCCGTACCGGAGGATCAGATCGAACAGAGTATCTACGATGTGCTGATAAGCACCAGCAGAAATGAGCCTATAAGACTAACCGAAGTCCTCTGGCAGATTAGTGACAGGCTGGAGCTGGCCCCGGCAAGCTTAGACCTCTCCGCCTTCGAGCAGCAAATGACTGGAGTCACCGAACGTGAATCCTGTCTCAAAGATGCCCTGAATGAGATAAAGAACGATTATGACTATACGGTGATCGATTGCCCCCCGGCCGTGAGCCTGTTGACCTTTAATGCACTAAGGGCCGCCGATGAAGTTATTGTACCAGTTGAGACCGGCTACTTCGCTCTACACGGTCTTAGCAGGCAGCTTGAGACACTCAGCATACTCTGCAGACGATGCGATCAGCAGGTCGATGTCAGAGTCCTGGCGAGCATGTATGACATAAGGACTAAAATGGCCAGAGAAATTTTGGCTGAATTACGGAGCCACTTCGCGGACAAAATGCTTAAGACGATTGTCTGTTTCAATACTAAAATCAAGGAAGCCTCCAGCTTTGGTCAGCCAATCAGTGAGTATGACCCGGCCAGCAAGGGACACAGGGATTTCCACTCGCTCGCCGAAGAGGTGGTAGGCTCACAATCACAACAGCAGCGTCACGAGTTTGTCAACTCTCTGGCGGACCAGCTCGAATCAATCAGCGCCACTGCCGATGAGTTGCTTCAGACTACAAAGCCGCCTGTAACTACTGTTCCTGTGACTGAAACACCACAGCCTGTTCTGCAGCTTCCTGTTGATGAGTTTACTCACGCCGAAGAAGTGCCACAAGCGGTGACGGAGAAACCTGAAATCGAAATCCAGGAGGCGCCGAAACTACTTGATACCACAGCCAAGCTTTCCGACTACTACGGCGTAAGCCAGATGGAGGATGCTGTCGTATTTGTAACTTTATATCCGAGGGCCGACAATGTGCAAATCGCCGGCGATTTTAATAACTGGCAGCCTGAATACAGCCCAATGCAAAAAGTCGGCGATAGCGGAATCTGGCAAACGGAGATGAACCTGATGCCCGGAAGGTATCGCTATCGGCTGGTTGTTGACGGCCAGTGGCAGCAGGACCCGTATAACGAATTAACCGAACTAAATCCCTTCGGTGGATTTAATTCGGTCATCGAGGTGAAATAACACGGCAAGCACTTGTTACGGATGCAGCCTAACTTCCAGGCGTTTCTGTTAACTGCTCCCACCAGCTTCCTTGCTTGTTGCGGAGGTTTAACAGGCTCAATTATTATATCCTCCCGGCAAAAAACCTTTTTTATTTGCTTAAACGTCCTATAATGATATAATTCCCGCTACAATAGGTGGGATTGGCCTGACATAGTTATTTGTCCTCTAAGGTCATCGCCCAACTTATGGAGATCGGGTATAAAATAGCTGACGGATCTGGTATGGATGCGCAAAACAGCTTAAAAAGG
>CAZWME010000313.1:3888-6195 GCA_964634515.1 uncultured Pirellulales bacterium
TTAATTTACCTAACAAAAAGCTTGACAAGGAAGGTATTATTTTTTATATTAGTGGATTTTAGCACTGCTGTTTTTGCCGGCCCGACCTTCATTTATGGCGAAGACTTTAATTTGCAGATTCCCGCCGAGCCGGACGCCAGCAAAGGATGGATGGATGATGCAATTATAGAAGTCAACCGCCACGCCACTATCTATGACCTTGATGTCGGTATCAATGTGACGCACACCAATGTATTTGATTTGCAAATTTTTGTTCAAAGTCCCATCGGAACACGGATTTGCTTAAATATGTATGATTTCAAGGATGAATTTTTTAAAGGTGAAGGTTACGTACAAACTATTTTTGACGATGAGGCTGAAATCCCGATTGAACAGGGCATGGCGCCCTTTACAGGACGGTTTCGGCCCAAAGCCGACAATGTATTGGATATATTCGACGGTGAGGATGCTTACGGTCTTTGGCGCCTGCAAATTTATGATATGTGGTATTGGGATACCGGCAAATTAGATAGAGTCGAGCTTATCGTTACGATTTGCGAACCGACCGGCTTATCACTGCTGGCACTCGGTGCAGGCTTAACGGTCCTTTTTCGGCGACGCCGGGTATAGTCACTTCCTGTCAGCTTGATTTACCCTGCAACCTGTCGTAATATGTTAGTATGTACATTCTGGCACTCGAACCATATTATGGCGGTTCTCACAAGGCGTTTATTGACAGCTTATCGAAAGTGAGCGAAAAAACCTGGACCATACTTTCACTGCCTGCCCATAAGTGGAAATGGAGGATGCGCCATTCTGCAATCACATTTGCCCGGCTGGCCGCAGAGCAGCTCAAAAAGGGACAAATCCCGGATATGGTTTTCTGCAGCGATATGTTGAATCTTGCGGAATTTGCGGCCCTGGCCCCCGTTGAAATATCCCGCTTACCGAAGATAATATACTTTCACGAGAATCAGTTGACTTACCCGGTTCGTCTCGAAGACGAGCGTGACTACCAGTTTGCAATGACCAACCTTACCAGTGCCCTCGCCGCCGATGCCGTCTGGTTCAACTCCCAATTCCATATGAATTCCTTCCTTAAGGCCCTCTGGAAGTTTCTCAAATCTATGCCCGACTTTCAGCCGTTGGATGTTACCGAGATTATTCGGGCAAAATCATCAGTTCATCCGCCCGGAATAGATGATTTAACGCCCTTGCCTGAAAGGGAACCGGGCCCGGTAAGAATCCTATGGGCTGCGCGATGGGAGCATGACAAGAATCCCGAACTGTTTTTCGAGGCGCTTGAAATTCTTAAGGAAAATGAAGGTCAATTCAGACTCAGCGTTATAGGCCAGAGCTTTCGAGACCGGCCCGATGTCTTCTCTAAGGCGCATCGCCGTTTTGACGACCATATTGACCATTGGGGTTATCAGAAAACAAGAGCCGACTATGAGCGCGTTATAAAACAGGCCGATGTCATAGTATCAACTGCAAATCATGAATTCTTCGGCATCAGCGTCGTCGAAGCAATAGCAGCAGGAGCTTATCCCCTTGTCCCCAACCGACTTTCGTATCCCGAAATCCTCGGCTTGGCGCAAATCGAAAACACCGGACAATTCTTCTATGACGGCTCTCTAGGCGACCTTGCGCATAAGTTGAGTCGGCTCGCTGCCCGCATCGATAAGGGTGGATTTTTTCCGGCCACAATAAACCCTGCTGCTCTCACAGACCGTTTCAAATGGAACAACCTTGCAAGCCAGTATGACCGGGCGTTTGAACAAATCCGATAGGCAATCAAAAAGGGCCTATACCGAATCAAATCAGTATAGGCCCCAAATTAATAAATCTAATTTAGCTGTACAATTTGACTTAACAGCCATTCCAAACTTACTGTGCCGGTGGATACAACCGAATATCATCGAAGTATAACGTACCTGCACCGCCGGTACCCGATCTAAGACCAAGCGTGATCGAAGTTACATTGGAAAGGTTCAAGCCCTGGTCGGCAAATGCCTGCAAGGGGATATTCCACTCGGTCCAGGTAAATGCCTGCGCTGCATCCGGGTTATCATTATCGACACTAGTGCTGCCATTTAGAGTAACATACATCGTCTCGGCAGCATTGTCCGAACCGCCTATGTACCAAATCGTCAGCGTATCGATACCTTTCACCGTCCAGTCACGATTGGAAGTCAATGTCAAGGTCGCCTCGGATTTCCCGACAGCATTGTCATAGTAAAGCGGCATCGACTTACTACCGTTATGAACGATACTCTCTTCGTAAAATGGAGCATCCAAATGACCAGTCTGAGAACCGTTTGTCGGATC
>CAZWME010000314.1:0-6184 GCA_964634515.1 uncultured Pirellulales bacterium
CCCCATAAGCTCTTATATGTAAAGGAGTTATACAATAGCCAAAAAATTGTAATAGTATTCGATGACTGATACAAGTGACATCCTATTAATCCATTAATACTTGGGGTAAAAAGTTATACAGTGTTTTCCGGCATTTTTGTAGTTGCTGTATGAATTGAACTATTACTTATCAGGTGCGATTTCAGGCCAGATTCGAGCTGCTTTCGTGGCATTTGAACTCAATGGAGCAGGTGCACTCCACTTACAACAGCGATAGGAATGTTTTCCATTGCTCTGCCTTAATTCCGGGTGTATAATCACTATGATTGCGAAATCAAATTTCCTATCAGTCAACGCAAGTGAGACAGGATAAGCCTAATGCGAATATTGTTGATTACTTTGATATGTATGTCTTTTCTGAATCTTGAAAGATGTCAGGCCGAAGCTCGGGACACCGCTTCCGATAGCGGTAAACTGCGTGATGCCGTCTCCGACCTGATCGAAACATTTGGCGATCGTTACTCCAATGGATACGATTATCTTGGCCGTTTGCGGCTCATAGAGGATCGTCTCAGGCAGGGCCAGACACATGCAAAACACCAGCTTGAAACTTTGCGCAGTGAGGCACTTTTAGCGAATCCCCTGTTGACTGAGCTTCCCGGGGTGCTGGTTGTCAGGCGCAGGATTAAAGATTTGGAGAAGGAAAATGTTTTTACCGCCATTGACATACAGATCGGCTATTCCTCCGGACCGGGTCGTGATATCGGTATGCCTTCTAATCATGAGTGTAATGCTTCCCTTGAGCGAGATGGATACGATAACGAGATATGCCTGCTGTTGCCTGTTGCAGGCGATGTGAAATTAAAGACAATCTATCGGCCGGAGGACAGCGGATATGTCGGCGAGCTTGATCTTCACTTTGACGGCAAACGCATGCTGTTTACAAAATCCGATACAGTGAACTGGAAGCTTTATGAAATGAATGTCGATGGGTCACATATTCGGCAGGTCACGCAATTTCCGGATGATGTGGATGCGATGGACGGCTGCTATTTGCCGAACGGAAAGATCATTTTCGGGTCGACGGCATCTTTTCAGTCGGTTCCATGTTGGCACGGTCGCAAACGTGTCAGCAACCTGTACTTGATGGATGCCGACGGTATGAATGTTCGCCAGCTCTGCTTCGACCAGGATCACAACTTCCATCCAGTTGTGCTCGACAGTGGGAAAGTGCTTTATCTCCGCTGGGACTACACCGGTATCAGCCACATATTTCTGCGACAGCTTATGACTATGAATCCGGACGGCACGAAGCAGCTTGCCATTTACGGGAGTAATTCATGGTATCCCAATTCGTTGTTTTTTTCCCGGCAGATTCCGGAAACGAATCGCCTGATCGGTATTCTCTCCGGCTACCATGGCCCTCACCGGATGGGGCAACTGGTAATCATCGATCCGAGAAAAGGCTGGCAGGAGGAATCGGGGATTGTACAACGAATCACGGGACGCGGCAAGCCGATCAAACCGATGGTTCGCGACAACCTGGTTAGAGGCGATTGGCCTATGTTCCTGCATCCATATCCACTAAGTGACAAATACTTTCTTGTGAGTTGCTGGAAGAGCGCTAAATCTTCGTGGGGCATCTATTTGGCAGATGTATTCGACAATCTCATACTCGTGTATGAGGAGCCGGGCTACGCACTGTTGGAGCCAACTCCTGTTATGCGGCGGAAGCAGCCTATAGTGGTCCCCAATCAAATCGACTTGACCAAAAATGATGCGACCGTTTATATCAGTGACGTTTATTCAGGTCAGGGATTGAAAGGTGTGCCGCGCGGGACTGTCAAGCAATTGCGGCTTGTCGGTTATAATTTCGGTTATCGCGGTCTGGCCGGCTCGGACAAGATCGGTTACGGCGGGCCCTGGGAGGTAATGCAGATTATCGGGACCGTGCCTATTGAACAAGATGGATCGGCAAGCTTTCAAGTTCCCGCCAACGCGCCCATTTCCCTGCAGGTACTGGACAAAGAAGGCAAAGCTGTACAGCTCATGCGAAGCTGGTTTACCGCTATGCCGGGTGAGAGGATATCGTGCGTTGGCTGCCATGAGACTCCGATGGATGTTCCAGATAATACTCCTAATATTGCTTCTAACGGTCCACCTCGGGAAGTATCGCCATGGTATGGTCCTGCTCGCGGGTTTGACTTCGAGCGAGAGGTCCAACCGGTACTTAACAAATACTGTGTGTCATGTCACAATGGTTCAAAAGCCGGTGTTGCAGACCTTCGATCAGAGTTAGACGGCGGCAAGGCTGAGCCTAAACCTATCGGCTATGTTGCACGTTTCCATCCTGATATGCTTGAGGCTACCAATGGTAAACTAAAATACAGTCCGGCTTATGATGTGCTGATTCATTACATCCGTCGAGTGGGCATCGAGGATGACGTTAGCCTTCTGACTCCCGGTGAATATCACGCCGATACCAGTGAGCTTATCCAAATGCTCGAAAAAGGTCATTACGGCATAGAACTGGATGCAGAAGCCTGGAGTCGCCTGGTCACCTGGATCGACCTTAATGGTCCTTGCCACGGGACCTGGGGCGATGTCTTTCCTATTCCGGATGGCGCCCATGAGCGACGGATGGAACTTCGAAAACTATACGGCGGGCCGATGGATGATCCTGAGAAAATTTTTAAGACCTCACCGAGGCAGGCTGGTACTGTTTTTGCAAGTGTGATATCCCGGCCGGAGACTCATGAGGCAAAGGGAGAGTCTCTTTCTCTAAAGGACAAAAATAAGCAGCAGAATATTTTCACGCCTGCAAGACGCCAGATCGATCTTGGAGGCGTGAAGTTGTCGCTTGTGCGTGTGCCGGCAGGTCAGTTTGTCATGGGTGACGTCAATGGCCAGGCTGATGAGTTTCCGCAAAGAATTATCACGATGGACAAACCTATCTGGATAAGCGAATGCGAAGTAACTAATGCCCAGTTTCGACGATTCGATCCGTCACATGACAGCGGATACTATTCAAAACGCCGCGATCGCGCCGATGGAAAGGGGCTTTCGCTCAATGGCGATGAGCAGCCGGTAGTAAGGATTTCGTGGAAGGAGGCGATGGATTTTTGTCATTGGCTTTCAAAGCGCAGCGGATTGACCGTGACGCTTCCAACCGAGCAGCAGTGGGAATACACCTGCCGGGCGGGAAGTACAACACCGATGAATTACGGGATGGTTGATGAAGATTTTTCTGCATGGGCTAATATGGCAGATCTCAGCTTCAGCACAGGCCTGGAGATAAACAATGGACGAATGATGCCCGAAGGTGGAGTCACCCAGGCAACCGGAGGCGTTCCTCATCTTGTTTTGGAAGGTTCTAAGCTGGCGGACATACGATTCGATGACCACAATCGCGTTACCACGAACGTAGGTTCCTATCGGGCAAACGTATGGGGGCTGCACGACATGCACGGCAATGCCGCCGAGTGGACGCTAAGCGAATATGATAATGAACGAAAAGTCGTTCGTGGCGGCTCGTTTTTCGATAGGCCTGCAAGGAGCCGCAGCAGTTTTCGATTGGGGTATCCATTTTGGCAGCGGGTATTTAACGTCGGTTTTAGAATAGTAGTAATCAATGAGAATATCGCAGCTAATGATACAAAAGGAGATAAGAATTGAAGCAGATAAAACAATTTGCACTAGAGCATACGAAACTAACCCGACGATACTTTTTACAGGCCGGCGCTGCTTCGGTGGCTGCTTTGTATTCTTCGCCCTTATTGGCTGAGGCTAATCCAAGCGATGAACACCGCATCCTCACCGAGGCGATTGCCGAAGAACCTAAACCGAATCTGATCTTTATCCTGGTCGATGACCAGGGTTACTACGATCTTGGTTGTTACGGCGGGAAAGAGTTCGATACACCTCGAATTGACCGGATGGCCCAAGAAGGCATATTGTTCACCGATTATTATGCGGCCGCTCCGATTTGCAGTCCATCGCGTGCGGGCATTTTGACCGGCTGCTATCCGCGCAGAATCGGATTGGCGACGTGGGTACAGCGGGCAGACTCGCGCAAGGGGATTCATCCCGACGAATTGACATTAGCTGAACTGCTCAAATCGTCCGGCTATGCAACGGCATGTATAGGCAAGTGGCATCTGGGATTTCTGCCCCCATTCCTGCCAAGACAGCAGGGTTTCGATCATTACTTCGGATTGCTCCATAACCTTGATCCTGTTGAGGTTGTCTATTTCGAGAATGAAGGCGGTGTACCGTTAATGCGTAATGAAAAAATATTGAAGCGGCCGGCCAATCCCGCGGAATTGACCGAGGCCTATACCGATGAGGCGATTAGCTTTATCCGGAAAAATAAAGATAGTCCGTTCTTTTTGTACCTGCCTCACACAATGGCGCATAATCCGTTGGGTGTAACAGATGATTTTAAAGGAAAATCACGTTTTGGTCTCTACGGCGATGTTATTCAGTGCCTGGACCATCATGTTGGACGATTGTTCGACACGTTGGAAGAGTTGGGCATCGATGATCGGACATTAATTATCTACACCTCTGACAATGGTCGCGGCCCGGGACGAACACCCGACCAGCCTATACGCGGCAACAAGCTTACAACATTGGAAGGTGGTATCCGAGTCCCTTGCATCGCATGGGGACCGGGCCTTGGGGTCAAGGCGGGCCAGACCTCCTCGCAGCTCATCCATGCAATGGATTGGTATCCCACCTTCGCGACTTTTGCAGACCTAAAGGTTCCCGCCGGCCGGATTATTGATGGACGTGACATCACCCCTTTGCTTAAAGGAAGATGCAAGACGGTTCCTCCGGCTACAGCAGAGATGTCACTAAATGCTTCGATCCCTTTGCGTCGCCCGTGGAATCCACCAGGCGAATGGGAACCAATAGTTTCGCGGGAAGAATACCACCAGGCATTTTTCTATCATGGCAGCCTCGGAACACTTGCCGCTGTTCGATGGGAGAATTGGAAGTTACAACTAAATCCCAACTTCCAGCTTTTTGACTTGGAAGAGGACCCTGGCGAAACCAGGCCGGTTCGCAATCCCAGGTTGATCAAAAAACTTCGTGGAATGGCCATCCTCTTCCAGGAAGAGATGCGCACCGGCACCCGCCCGGCAGGTGAGTTGCCACTGGCGAAGTAGAGATTAAGGAATAGTCTCAAGCTCTTCCTGTGCCTTGTTTATCGACATAGAACACGAAATCACAAACTTCAATGGCGGCGCCACGTGTCCGGTCAAATCCCAGAGCCCGCCATGCAGGACAGAGCCTTGCAGGGCAAGAAGCTGGATGAAGTGATCTTAAAAAATATCAAATTGATTACATAAAATGCAGCAGTTATGTGTCATAATATTGATGATCACCATGGATTACGAATATAGGCAGGTAAGTACCAAATGCTGGAAGACAAGATCCTGGTCTTAAAATTAAAACGTGGGCATATCTTATGCCTTTTTTGCTAATCAAATACATTTAAGCAGGATTGTGAACAGCGCGCAAAGTGAAAATGGGTAGTTTGTAAAAAAAGTTCTTGAACAATTCTCCCACAATAAATCACAAGCAATTCTTTTGTCGAACAGGATTGATATGGTGTGAATGAAATGTATCAATCAGATAATTCTGTGGTGGATGACTCTGATGATCAGCTTCGTTTGAAAAATATTTCAGAAATCCGTAAAAAAAAGCAATATTTTTTGATAGGGAAACGTCTTATATAATAGATAAGTGTGTGTCTTTCTTTATTTGCATATAACCACCCTCCTTAAAAAGGGCTGGATGTATCTTATTATTAGTGCATCCAGTCTTTTTTCATTACTATCTAATTCTACCTTTTCCAGTCTACAGCATTTAACAGAGTCACACCTTCACCTATGAGTCGAAATTCGTTAGCTTATTAATATCCCGAATAACTCGTCAGCGGTTCAGTCCAATAGAGCATTTGTGACGGCTACGCGTCACAAAAATTATTAATTGATTAGTAGATGGAGGGAAAAAAGTATTAATCATGAAATTCTTTTGGTGTTAATCGTAAATAATCTCTCTTACATTGCAGTAACTTTATTGGTAAACTGTGCTCATCAAACAAGTATGTACTACTGATGTCGGACAGGATTGATACGATGCTTAGATTTTAATCGAACAACGCCGATTTTGCGTTCATGGATTCAAGGCCTTTCTT
>CAZWME010000315.1:0-6177 GCA_964634515.1 uncultured Pirellulales bacterium
AAGTGTACGGCAAAAACGAAAACGAGGTTTTTGTCGAAAATGATAAATAAAAAAAGCTGGGATTCTAATTCAAACAAAAGAAATATGAATTAGATTTGAAATTATGCATAAAATATTTGTTATTATTGGTTTAGTGTTCCTCATTGCTGGTTCTGCTATGTTTGGTTGGGTTTACCTCGATAAAAAGAAGGAGCAGCAGAGAATAGCTAACTATGAGTCGAAGTATGATTCAGGAGCTGATAAGATCATAGAAAAATTCAGGTTGGAAGGATACGACAAAAGTGAAATTGAAAATCAGCTACGGCAGGATCAGGAGGGTAGATTACAGGCTGATTTGGATGAATTGGCTTCGGGGGAAATAGAAGTATCTCCATTTGCAGATATTCTTTACGGTGAGAACTGGCAAGACGAGCTGAATAATTATATGAAACAAAAAGAACTTAGTGAGGTTATTTTTACAGGTTCTATTGTGTGTATATTTATGGGAGGGACGATATTTTCCTGGTACTTTTTACTATGGCTGCTTCGGGCTCTTGCCAAGGGCATTTCCGGATTGAAGAAATATTTACGAGAAACTTATAGCAGGCACCCCAAGCCCGGTATTGAGGAACCTGATGAGACTTATAACGAGAAGGATTTGATAGAAGAAGAACAAGAACAAGTAGAGCCACCAAAACAACAGCAAAGCCAGCTTAAAAAACAAACAAAAGCAGCCTGGAGTTCCGTCAAAAGCAAGTCAAGAAAGCATAAGACTAAAGAGACTGTTTTAGCAAAACAACAAACCGGCACGAATGACACTAACCGCAAACAAACAAAAAAGCATTTGGGAATTAAAACTGCCGGCAATGCAGAGGAGATTGCCGTATTGCTTTCCGATGAGGAATCAGCAGATTCTTTAGCGAAGCTTGAAGATTCACTCAAAGCGCAAACCGAGCAGTTGGAAGAGCGGACGGCACAGAGTGTTCAAGAGGCCTTAAAGGAGCATTCGGAACCACTCGATAGTACACTTAAAGATCTTGCTCAGCAGGTCTCAGCTATTCGTGAATACGCTTCATGCCAGCAGGAAAGGGTGGAAAAACTTCAGGATGGGTACGACTGGAATATTATTAAAACATTTTGCCTGCGAATCATTCGCTGCATTGACAATCTGGAAAACCGCATCGAACGGCTTTCCAGTAAGGGCACAAAAACCGAATATCTTGAAGACATAAGAGATGAAATGGTATTTGCTCTGGAGTCGAGTGGTATTGAGCAATATCATCCTGAAATAAACAGCGATTATCGTGGCCAGGAAAAATATGCAGAGGCCGTTAAACAAAAGGAACATTGTGACAACTCCAAGCAAAAAGGCAAAATTGCAAAAGTTATCAGGCCGGGCTATCAATATGTAATTAACGAGGAGAATATAAAAATAGTACGTACGGCTCAGGTCAAGCTCTTTGGTTAGGCTTATTCAAAAGAAGTATGGTAAGAAGTCAATACTCAGAGCTCATAAATATAAGGGGTATAAAATGGCTAACATAGTAGGCATAGATCTGGGAACAACTTTCTCAGCGCTAGCGATTCTAAATGCTATCGGCAAACCTGAAATTGTCCCGAATGCTGATGGTGAAAGGCTTACACCGTCTGCAATATTCTTCGATGAAGAAAACTCTGATATAATCCGGGTGGGAATCGAAGCTATTAATTCACGGCGGCTTAATGCTGAAAGGTCTGTGCGTTGGATAAAACGGAACATGGGTGACTCGAAGTATCACAAGCGTATCGACAAGAAGGACTGGAGACCTGTGGAATTGTCCTCACTGATTCTGAAAAAGCTTAAGCAGGACTGCTCGGTTGGAAACGATCAAATCCATGATGTTGTTCTATCCGTTCCTGCCCACTTCGATGAAGTTCGCAGGAAAGCGACTATGGACGCAGGGACTATGGCCGGACTTAATGTGATAGGAATTGTCAATGAGCCAGTTGCCGCCGCTTTATATTATGCGACCACGCGAGAGGTTTCCGGAAAGGTTCTTGTATATGACCTTGGTGGAGGGACCTTCGATGTAACGATAATGGACGTCAATGGCCATCAGATGGATATTACTTGCTCGCAGGGCGACCACGCCCTTGGCGGTGTTGACTTTGACCAGAAAATATTAGAGTTGTTGGAGCAGTGCTATCGGGACAAATTTAACAGTGAGTTGATTAGCTCAGAAGAAGAAAGAGCAAAATATGAAGATGAGGCCGAAGATATTAAAAAAACATTGTCAAGACGCCCGGTAGCAAAAAAGCTGCTTTACGGTTCGGCCGGTAGTATGAAAGTGCAAATTACACGCGAGATGTTCGAAGAGGCTATTTCTTCATTAATGTCTCGAACTGATATTTTGATCGAGGTGGCACTTGAGGAAGCCAAGCTTAAACCATCGGAAATTGGCAAGGTGTTATTGGTAGGTGGCAGTACGCGGATACCACTGGTCCAGCAGCGTCTGGAGAAAATGTTTGGTTCTGCGCCTGAGACTGCGGTGAATGTAGATGAATGTGTTGCTCTTGGAGCCGCTTTACACGCCGGATTGACAATGCTCAGAGAAAAGTCTGATGTCCTGCCGGCGGGTGTCTCTAATGGTTTGAAAGACATTAACCTCACTGATGTTTGTAACCACAGTTATGGTACTATATGTGCTCCTATTGACGAGAATACCGGCAAGCGTGTAATTGAGAATCGCATTATTTTAAAGAAAAATACTCCTTTACCATGTGAAAGCTCTCAAATGTTCTATACACTTTCTGAGGGACAAACAGGCCTTGAGGTAACCATAACCCAGGGTGAAGATACTGCTGTTGAGTATGTAAATAAGATTGCAACGCATAAATTTAAGCTTCCTCCGAACAGGCCTGCCGACCGGCCTATCAAGGTTACTTACAGCTATGATGTAAACCAGAGGATGCACTGCAAGTTCGAAGATGTTGAATCAGGCAAAGTTCTTGAAGTAGATTTATGCCTGGATCAGAAAGGCAAAACGTCCAAAGGGGATGTAAAAAGTAAGAATAAAAAAATAAAGTCTTTCAAAGTCGAGTAAGTAAATGAACAAAATTCTGATACCAATCTTAATTGGAGTAGCAGTATCTGCATCAATGATTCTTGTAGGTTTAATTCGTAGCGTAAGGGTCGTCGAATTAATAAACCTATTAAGGCCGGGGAATTTGATTAGACACCTCAGTTTTTCGAATTTGATAAATTACTTCAAGTTGGCGGTTTCACCTTCCCCGCAAAAAAAAAGCAAACCCTCTATCAAGCTCTCGCCTGAGCTTGATTTGACGGTTCTTAACTGCCGTGTTAAGCTGTCGGAACAGCAGGATGGTGATTGTGTTTACGATGCTTTTGACGTTGAAATCTGCGGTTCAATCCATGCTCGGCGAGACGTTCAGTCGACGACTTTGAGCATTTCCATTGTGGATGCCACTTATCCGGAGCCTAAAACAAAGCCGGTACGGTCCCTGGTTAAACAATGGCAAATGCCCGATTCGTCTGTTTTCTGTTATAATGCCAAGCTTGGCAAGCTTCCAGACCAGGTCACTACTATAGCGGAATGGACGTCCATTGCCCTGTTGCGTCTTGACTGGCTGTCACTTCCCCGCAAAGGAAAAAGAGAGCTTATGTTCGTTACATCAATATTCCCTGCCGAAGGGGGAGAACAGCTTGCTTGTGCCCGTTGTTATTTTGGGTATCACAATCGTGATTTTGGTTATATTGATATGAAAGAAAATATCCAACGTTCAAGAACACTTGCTGTTGCGCTGGCATTTGCAGTAAGTGCAGCGGACAACAAATTGTACGACTGTGAGATTGAGCTTATTAAAAACTGGTCGAGGGAAAATATAGATCTGTCTGAGACCACCGGCAAAGAACGGCGTAAACTTGAAAAAGCATTAAATGAAACGATCGCATTTTTCCGCGACGGAAATAAACTGAACAATTATGCTATATGTCGAGAGATTGTTGAAATTACACCACTTGCAGAACGTGAGCCCATTTTAAATCTTTGTTTGCACGTGGCACAGGCCAACGGCTCTGTTACTTCAGAAGAATTGAATCTTTTGAAAGATTTCGCAAGCTGGCTGGAAATTGATCCAGATAAATTTAGAGAAATGGTTCAAAAAGTACTTCCGGTAAATATGTATGAAGTAAAGGATGTCGAAACCATTCTCGGAGTCACTTCAGATATGAACAAAGAAAAAGCCCGCCGGCATTTGAACAAAGAGTATAGCAAATGGAGTGCGAGAGTAACAAATTTCGACCCCGAAATTCAAAGCCAGGCCGACCAGATGCTAAAGCTCATTGCCGAGGCAAGAAGCCAATACGTAGGCTAAGATCCCCGGTCACAATGAGATGTTTTAGCCGCCATGTAAGACTCTTCATATTAGATATCACACCAATTAAAGGCTCAATATAAATCAATTCAATTGAACCCGGATTTCCCAAGTAGTGCGTGACAAATGAGCTGTGATTTGATAGCATAAAGCTTATAGAGACCACTCAAGCCAGTTTCAGCCATTTTTTATGGGAGAACCCAATGGGTGAAGCACGCAAGAACGCTCTGAGGCTCAATTTTGATCGCAAATTGAAGCTCGAATTTCACGGAACTAAGGTGACAAATGATGCTGGTTTGCTTGCTTATCGAGAGCTTGATGAGGCACTCGACCTGACCGCCGCGATTGATTCAGAGCTGCGTGACATCCGAACGGGCAAGAACACGCAACACGGGCTTGCCGCTTTGCTCAGACAGACCATATACAGCAGGCTTGCTGGCTATGATGACACAAACGACGCCGAACGTTTGGCTGTCGATCCTTCCATGCGTCATGTTGCCGGTGGCATAGCCGTAGAACGTTCGGCTGCCTCTACCAGTGTCATGAGCAGATTCGAGACGGAGATACTGACTCAACCGAAGAATCTGGAGTTCTTAATGAATCTGCCCGGCGTATGGGTTGACAGAGTGCACCGGCGAAAGCCACTAATGAAGCAGATCATTCTCGATATGGACAGTTCGGTCAGTCCGACCTATGGCAATCAAGAAGGCTCTGCCTACAACGGCTACTTCGAGTGAAGCTGTTATCATACCCTTTTCTGCTTCAATCAGTACGGCGACATGGAGCGAGCGCTCCTTCGCAATGGCAATGTTCATAGTGCGGATGACTGGCAGAGTGTTCTGGAGCCGGTCATTGCCCGTTATCGAGGCTATGAGATCCTGCGGTTCTTCCGTGGAGACGCTGGGTTTGCTTATCCTCATGTGTATCGCTGTCTCGAAGCCGAGGGGTATTTCTATGCCATTCGGCTCAAGGCCAATGCCATTCAGTATGAGAATATCGAGCATCTATTGACCCGGCCCGTAGGGCGTCCGCCGAAGAAGCCGATTGTCCTGTACCATAACTTTCGGTATCAGGCGGCCAGTTGGAAGATTTCCCGCAGGATTGTTGCGAAGATCGAGTGGTATGTGGGAGAGCTTTTTCCAAGATTCAGCTACATAGTCACGAACCTTCGGTGGAAATCGAGCAATGTCGTCAAGTTCTACAACAAGCGAGGCACAGCGGAGCAGTGGATCAAAGAGGGAAAATACGCGTTGAATTGGACACGGCTTTCCTGCCATGATTTTGTGGATAATCAGGTCCGACTTCAGCTCTTTGCCCTGGCTTACAACCTTGGTAATTTTCTGAGGCGATTGGTATTGCCCAAGCCGGTGAAGAAGTGGTCGCTCAGAACGCTGCGTGAGAAGCTGATTAAGATAGGAGCCAAGGTGATCAGCCATTCGCGTTACGTGATATTTCAAATGGCAGAAGTGGCTGTACCGAGGGCACTTTTTTGTGAAATTCTTAACCGAATCCGACAACTGCGATTTTTGGCAATACCCAGGGGTCTGGGATGATTTATGGAATTGCTGAGAAACCGGCTTCGGGAACAGAGGGCAACAGTGGCGGTGTGCCAACATAGTGGGAAAAAGTGGATTCTTCCCACAAATACGTGGCTTTTCTTATGTCTAACGCCACATGGCGTGCTAAATTTCTCGGAAAGTAGTTGAAATTGCGATGTAATTTTGATATTATAGGACTTCAAGTGTGCAGGGGAGCTTCTGTGAAGTGTAAATGGGAAATCCCTGTTTAGAACAAGGCGTTATAGAAAACTCCAGCATTCAGGAG
>CAZWME010000316.1:0-6168 GCA_964634515.1 uncultured Pirellulales bacterium
GATTGGGACATAGATCTTCGTGAAGAATTTTTCGATTGTCTCACGGCTCGGAGGTTTTGTTATAAGACTGCCGATTACACCTGCAAGTACACCAACTACGATTGGAATGCCAATGGTGACATCCCGGCTGCAATTGAGAACATAACGGCTGACCAGAAATGTGCCCGAGGCCAGAATCGTGCTGGAAAACATTCCTGTTGCATTCATGCGAGGCCAGAGAATACCCATTGCCGTGGAGATACCTACCAGGCTGAGGATGTTGAAATAATCGAGTATTGCTTTGACGAGGTTGCTCCTCATCAAAATCGCCGCGGCAAGTGCCGAAAAAGCGATGAAAACACCAATAATACGGGTCACATGGACCAACTTCTTCTCGTCGGCATTTGGATTTATGAAAACGCGATATATATTTTGGGAAAAGAGCCCTGCGACTGTCACCTGCACCGCATCGCCGCTGGACATAGCGGCCGCCATCACACAGGCAAGCATTATACCCTGAAGCTCGGGTCTGAGTAATCCGCGGATTGCATCTCCAAAGGCGGCGTCTTTATTTATCGTCGAACCCGTGTTGAGCAGGTATGCCAGCCAGCACAAACCAAGCACGCACCAGCCGATTGTGCACACGCGTTTGAGGATGTTGCCGTATGTAAAGCCGATTCGTCCTTCCCATTCGGTCTTGCCCGCCGCACATACACTCATCAGATGTGGAAATGCCAGTGCCGTCAGCGGAGCATTGATACTCAATAAGAGCACGGTAAGTAAACTGAATTGTTTCGGGTCGAATAGTCTCAGAAGATTGTTTTCCTGCGCTGCTAATGTCGCCCGCATACCTGCCAGGCCGTCCACACGACCGAGTGCAATAGGAATGGCAATGAACGACAGGGCAATAATCATTAAGCCCTGAATCATATCGGTGCGGATGGCCGCGATTATACCGCCCCAGTAGCTGTAGATTATGAACACCACCGTGGTGACAAATAAGATTCCAAAGAACCACATATCACTATTCTGTACTGTGGCTTTGCCCATCACGCCCTGTACGGTGCGGGTTGTCGCAAGCATGACTCCCGCCAAGAATACAATCATCCCGACCGACGCTACGATAATATACAGTACACTTGCAGACCTGCCGAATCGTTCCCGGAAAAAGTCGGCCATTGTCAGGCAGCGCATCCGCCGGATTATCGGCGCGATAATCCAGTAGAAGGGCGTCCCGAACAGCCACATCCACGAGACCCAGATACCGGATGCTCCGCTTACGACACCCTGACTCATAACTCCCGCCACATTGCCCGGATGCGTGCCTGCGCCGAAGGCGTGCATCACCATCATCGGCCAGCCGAACTGACGGTTGCCCAAAAGGTAGCCTTCCTGGTTGTGAATACCCTTCTTGCTCCACCAGCCCATCAGGAGCATCCCGGCAAAATATAATACGAGCACTATCCAGATTGCGTAGTGTAATCCAAGAAACTCCATAGCTGCTCCTTATCCGTGGTTTGCAACTTGTTAAAACGTTTGAATGGGAACTTCTGTCCCGGTTTTTTCAGCCGAGATATAAGCACTATAAATGGTCGATATGCAGTCGGCGGCTAGGTTGCCAGTGCTTTCCAAAGTGTCACCGTATGCGATTGTCCTGTAGAAGGCCTCCATCTCCTGTGGATAGCCTGTGAACCAGTCCTCATCGGGCGACGGATTCGACCAGCCCTGTTTGGTGCCTGTTTTTTCCACTGTGTAAATATCGGCGAAATACGAATCAACCGGGTTGTAAGTTTTCATCGCCGTGTTCGGATTGATATTGCAGATAGTCCGGTGGTTGTTCGCCGAGACTTCGAGCCAGTTGTGAATACCGCCTAAAATGATATCAGAGGCAAAGATGTCGGCGATAGTGCCGTCTTCGAAGATAACGTGCATCAAAGAAAAGTCATCGATGTCGTGGTAGTCACATCGGATATGGCCCTTGTCCTCGAATTTTTCCAGCCTGGTAAGAGCGGCTGTGCGGGCGGATACCGCTTTCGGGCGTATCGGTTTGCCGTTGCGCGCGTTTCCTTCAACGTATTTTAGATAAAGCGCCGCCGTCAGCGGGTGGCATCCTTTGCCTATCATAACACCGCCCCCGGAGAACTTCCAATAGGCATAAGTCGCGGCATGTGAGCCGGAGTGCGCCTCTTCTCCGTGCATCCAGAGAATCTGAGCACCGGTTTTTTCGATAATCTCCCGCTCCTTTTGAATCGACGGTGCATAAATCCAGTTCTCGGCGTAAAGTATCCGGCCTTTGCTCTTCTTTTCCGCTTCGAGCATCCTCTTGATACTCACAAGGGAATGGTCAAGTGCATCCTGCTTTGGGAAAGTATCACCGTTGAAATCCTCCGAGCCGTCACCGAAGTAACCGGTGAGCGGTTTTTCCACGATAGCGAACTTGTCTTTTTCCAGGGCAGCTACCGCAATAGATTCGTGGACCACCGGTGGAGTGCAAACGTGGACGACATCGACTTTGTCGATAAGCTCTTCCATACTATCATAAGCGGTAATGTCACGCTTAGCAGCGTAGGATTTTGCCTGTTCGGTGTCGGTTGCGAATACACCTTCGACCTCAACATTTGTGTCGTGGACTTTTTTCAAACATTCGAAATGAAACGTTGCCGCAAAGCCGGCCCCGATAAGGCCTGTACGAATGGTTTTCTTTTTCATCTTAAAACTTCCTTTCGGGAAAATTCAAAGTTAGGGAGTATCCTGTTGTTGGTGTTTGCGAATATCAGTTAATGGCAATGCACCATTGGGCCCGATTCTGCTGCCGAAGATTTTTATACCGCCTAATCGGCCTCGGAATTGCCGGTCTTTGCCATGTTGATGAATACTTTCATTGTAATTGCCGACTGTAAGTGTACCGCTTCCTTTGCCCGTATCACCGCGGTTGTAACTATTCGTTTTATCAAGGCGGGCCGGCGTATTAATGTCACCGATGTACCAGCATACATTATCCTTTGCTCTGGTCGCGTCATATGTAACCGCGAAGAAAGTCCACTTCCCGATACGCAGTTTTTTCGAAGAGCTGTCGTTGTTAACGCGGTCGGGCCATTCGTTGACCGCAAGGCGAAGCCTTCCATCCTGAAGGCAAACCATATCTATGCCTGAGTGATTATAGTTCAGGTTGAACACGATACGGTTACCGCCGCTTCCTGTCTTTAAGCTTGAGGGATTTGCCCAGCCTAAAATTGTAAAAGAGCGTAATCCTTCCATTGCCTCGATAGGTTTATCACCGACCGAAATCCATTTCCATGGCTCTCCGTCGCCGAGGTTATACAAGCCTTTGTTTGATCTAACAATTCTACCGTGGAACTTTGTACGATGACTTTCGCCGTTTTTATTTCCCACCTGCACTATTGGTAAGTTGGTTGCCCGGTCCGAGGCGATAGATAAAACAGTACTGGCGGAGAGTCCATCGCCGTCTGTAACAGTCAGCGTTGCTGTGTATAAACCCGGCTGTTCGTAAACGTGCAGAGGATTTGGCTTAGACGAGGATGTGCCATCTCCGAAATCCCAGCGGAGCCGATATTTGGTCGGTGTTGAAAATTTCACTTTAAGGGGGGCGGTTCCTTCGGATGGATTGGCAGATGCTTTTACATCAGGCCGTATTTTCTCGCCCGAGGTGTAAACGGACAGCCGCAGGAGATAATTGGCTTTGGGTGATGTAAAGCTGAAATGGTCGGGACCGGCGTTGTTCAATGAAGTGACAGTCATGTTCCACGTGTCGATACCGTCAACCTTGTATGTCCTTGAGCCCGGAAGGTCTAAGGCTATAGCTGTAGGGGTGCTAAAGTATATGAAATATAGCTCGCCGGCTTTGGAAAGGACATAGTTCCCGGCGGAAAGTTCACGAGGTTCCATCTCGGCAAACGGTGTCGGAGCCATTATCTTTTTCAGGAAAGCAATTCTGGCCGGGCTTTGCCCGTGCAGCACGCCGCCTTTTGACCACCATAGCAAGTCTTTGGGGTGCTTGTAAGTTTCGCCATGCCCGACATAACAACCGCTGATGGTTCCAAGCCAGAATCTGTGGGTCAGTTCCCGGGCGGTAATTTTACCCCAGCCCTGCGGGATGTTCCCTTCGTACTTGCATTCATCGAACACAATTGGTTTGTTGTATGTATTTCGCCATTCTATACCTCTTGCAAGGGCCGAGCTTTGGATGCTGGCATGATTAACCCAGGACTTGTTATGGTCGTAGAAAACGCGACAGTTATGGATACCTCGAAGACGCTGGTATGGGTCGTACTTTTGAACTATCTGGAAGAAGCGGTCCCAGTCTTCCATCGTTTTTGACTTCATCAAGTCAAACTCATTTGCAAATGACCACCAGACGTTACGATAGGCCGCCATCCGGGCGACGATATAACGAAGATAGCGGTCGTCGATCTCGGAATCCATATCTTTATAGCCCCAGCGGTCATAAGGATGGAAAAGGATAAGGTCGGCCTCAATTCCCAAATCGCGCAAGTCACCGACAAGCATCTCGAAGTGTCTGAAGAATTCGGGATTGAAGCGGCTGTAATCCCAGTCTTTCAGAGGTTGTCCTTCGAACGGGTAGAGTTCGGGCTCGTTTTTGTTGTAAGTGTAACTTTTGGGGAAGACGCACATTCGCATTTTATTAAACGGCGCTTTTTTGAGCGTGGCAAGGGTCTGTTCTTCCATCGCGTTTCCCTGATGTGCCCAGGCATAACAGGTTGTACCGATTTGAAAATAAGGCGTACCGTCGGCATAGGCAAAATGCCACATCTTGTGCACACTAACAGGGCCGTGATTGACCGGTGATGGTTTTACGCAAGCGAATTGGCCTTTCTTTCCGTTAAGCTCTCTGCGGTTGCTTTTTGTTACATAGGTCCACTTGCCCGGTGAGTCCGGCATAAAGCGGATGCGATATGTACCGTTGCCGTCGTAAAATCCTTCCGGCTCAAAAGCCCGGCCACGCTGCCTGAACTCAGCGCTCAGCTTTACATCGATAAATGGATTTCCTCCCTCAGGCCCCTTTAACGCCAGCTCGAAAATATCCCACTGCTCAGTCTCGACGCCCGATGCTATTCCCGCCCAGCCAAAGAGAAGAACGGCAAGGACCACTATATTTTTCCAATTCATACCCGTATCCCTTCTGTGAATAAACATAATATTGTTTATTGTATTATTTACTTACAAACTCAACAATCACTCTCTGATATCTGGTCAGTGACGGATTGCCATTGTCGGTGACCTCGCAGATGATATGAACCGTATGACCCTGCTTTGCATTATTGGCAGCAATAAAAAAAGCCTGCTGTCTGTCATTGTTCTTTATTTTGATTAAGCCCGGATATGAGCCCGGTTCCTTATATTGCCACCACTTATAGGTTAACTTATCGCCGTCGGGATCCTTCGTTCCTTTGGCGCTTAAATTTACTGTCTGGCCGGACTTTACTTTCATGTCCGACTTATGGTCAAGCTTAACAACCGGTGGGTGATTGGCCTGGTCGAAGGGTTTTAGACACCAGTCCATACGGGCGGCAAAATCATTTTGAAACGCTCGGCGCCATCGATACAAGCCGGCGTAGGTATTGTTATATGTCTTTGACTTATACTGCCAGTTGTCAGCCGCCTCGGTGTACATCTCAAAATCGCGGAATTTCTTTTGCGATTCTCTATACTTTTTTGAAAACGATCCCGGATTCTTCGTTCTTACACGATTAAACCTGCCCCCCCAACTGCCTTGTTCCATTTCTTCCGGGTCGTTTAGGCCGATAGGCAGCAGATATAAAAACGCCGGTGTGTCACCTTCATATTTCCACTTGCGCTCAGGATAAAGTTTACCGAGCGGTCCGTGATTTTGGATATTATTTGCCACCCATTTGGTCGTAAAGGTTTCCATGTTCGGCCCGGTGACATGCGATGGAAAGGGCCTGGCAATCCGCACTGATATTGCCTGAAACATATCCACACTGCGAAGCCAGAAGATATCAGGAAAATTATGACATATCCAGGCGCCGGAATCGTCCTGACCGGCGATGTCATAGACACGCATTTTGGCGACAAACGCATCGGTCTGCTCCCTGGTGCGGCTATGGGAAATGTCCCACAATGCCTGTGCCAGGTCGGTCGGTGCGCCCCAGACATTTATCCATATCGGCCGGTCATCTTTCTTATCCA